>JBAVZT010000489.1:0-7068 GCA_049588955.1 Rhodanobacteraceae bacterium
GGTGGTTTGAGGGCCGAGGGCTGAGCCGAGAAACATCGCCTATCTCCCGTCTCCCGTCTCCAGTCGCCGCGCGTAGCCCACACTGCCCCTGGCCCCTCGCCCCGCATGCCCGATCCCGCCCCCATTCCCACCGATGTCCTCGAACGCGCTCAGCGCATCCGCCTTGCCGTGTTCGACGTCGATGGGGTTCTGACCGACGGTCGCTTGTGGTACGCCGATGATGGCCGCGAGATCAAGGCGTTTCACGCGCACGACGGGTTCGGCCTCAAACGCCTGCTCGCCAACGGCATCGAGGTCGCGATTATCACCGGCCGTTCCAGCCCGCTGGTGACCGAACGCACGGCCGAGCTCGGCGTTGCGCATGTCTATCAGGGGCAGGACGACAAACCGGCATGTCTTGCGCGCCTGCTGCACGCGCTGAAACTCGAAGCTGCGCAAACCGCCTACACCGGCGATGATCTGCCCGATCTCGCAGTCATGCAGCAGGTCGGTCTGGCCATCGCGGTCGCCAATGCGCATGTATCGGTACGCGCAGCCTGTCATTGGCAGACCCATCATCGTGGCGGCGCCGGCGCGGTGCGCGAAGTCTGCGACCTGATCCTCGCCGCGCAGGGGCGCAGCGCGTCCGAACGCGCCGCATTCGCAAATCACGCGTGATGGATCGCCGCTACTGGCTCATCGCGACGCTGCTGGCGCTGCTCGCGATCGGTACCCAGATTCTCCTCTGGGTCACGCGCACGCGCGTGAACGCGCAAACGTTTGCCGGTCCACCGCGTTCAGACTACACGCTGACCGATTTCACCATGAACGCCCTCAACCCCGAAGGCAATCTGAGCTTCGCGGTCACCGGCCCGCGCCTGGCGCGGCGCGGCGACGATGGATCGATCAACGTCGATCAACCGCGCTATGTCATCCTCGACAGCAAGGGGTTGCGCTGGCACGGCACATCCGATGCCGCCTGGGTCAACCGCACGGGTTCCGTCATGCGCATGCAGGGGCATGTCGATATGCGCCGCGATCCGGCGCCCAATCTCGAACCGACGCGCGTCGTCACATCCGACCTTACGGCCTGGCTCAAGGAGAAACGCATGCAGACGGCGGCGCCGACGCAGATCACGCAGCCTGGCTCTATACTGCGTGGCGTCGGCATGAAAGCCGACCTGAATACCCACACCCTCGATTTGCTCGCCGACGTCCATGGCAGTTTTCAGAAACATCCCCGATAGAAGCAGCGTGGACAGAAGCGGCGTGGATGGAAGCTGCAATCGCAGCGCCGATCGGCATCCCCATCGATGCGTCGCACTTTGCGCCGCGCTGTGCGTGGGATTGGCAGGATCCGCTTTCGCACTGCAAAGTGATCGCGGCAAGGTGCTCAATGTTGACGCGTCCCGCCTGCATGCCGACCCGAAGAACAACGTCACCTTGCTGACCGGCGATGTGCGCCTGACCCAGGGCACCATCAAGGGCGACGGTGACAAGGCCACGGTGCACCAGGACGCGAACAACCGCATTACGCGCGTGGTCCTGGTCGGCACCCCTGCGCATTTCCAGCAACAGCTCGACAATGACGGCGGACTCATGCGCGCGCGCGCCGCCACGATCGACTATCACGCGGATACCGATATCGTGAATCTGGACGGAAACGTCCTGGTCGTCCAGGAAAAACGCGGCGAATTCCGCGGCAGCCATCTCGTCTACAACACCGCCACCGGTGAAATGCAGGGCGGCGGGAAGCAACCCGGCGGCCGCGTCCATCTGCGCATGCTGCCCAGGCAGCCCGCCGTGCCGGCCAAGGATGCGACCAAGGGCCACACCGCGCCTGCTGTGCCCGCGACGAAACCGTCCATGTCCGGCGCATCCGATGACGGGCACCGTTGATGCTGAGCGCCAAGGGTCTGGAAAAGAGTTTTCGCGGCCGCAGAGTAGTGCACGAATTCGAGTTCAGTCTCGATCAAACCGAAATTGTCGGACTGCTCGGACCCAACGGCGCCGGCAAGACCACCTGCTTCTACATGATTGTGGGCCTGATCGCGGTGGACGCGGGTTCGATCCGCCTGGACGATCGCGATATCACCCTGCTGCCGATGCACCAGCGCGCTCGCCTCGGCGTCGGTTACCTGCCTCAGGAACCTTCGGTGTTTCGCCGGCTGAGTGTGGCGGACAACGTGCTCGCGATTCTCGAGTTGCGCGACGATCTCGATGCGACCGGGCGCCGCGCCGAACTCGAGAGGCTGCTCGACGAGTTGCAGATCGCGCATATCGCCGACGCCAAGGGCGTCAGCCTGTCCGGCGGCGAGCGCCGACGTGTCGAGATCACCCGCGCGCTCGCCGCGCAGCCGCGGTTCCTGCTGCTGGACGAGCCGTTCGCGGGCATCGATCCGATTTCGGTGGTCGAAATCCAGCGCATCGTGCGCCAGCTGAAATCACGCGGCATCGGCATACTCATCACCGATCACAACGTGCGCGAGACACTCGGCATCTGCGACCGCGCCTATGTCATGAACGAAGGCACGATACTGGCCCAGGGGCCGCCGGCCGAGGTGCTCGCGAACGAACAGGTGCGCGAGGTCTATCTGGGCCGCGAATTTCGCATGTAAGCCCGTCTGTGGTCGGTTCGTCAAGTCCTGTCACGCGACCGGCGTTGGGTTAGGATAGTCTGGGCGCGGACCGCGCATACCCACGATCCGAAGTCGCCCGAAACGGTCTGGTCGACCCAGCGCCCCGCCTGGCAAAGGTCAAATCCGCGGCATGAAACCCGCCCTGCAGCTACGCCTTCACCAGCAACTCGCGCTGACGCCGCAGCTTCAGCAGGCGATCCGTCTGCTCCAGCTGTCGCAGCTGGAGCTGGAGCTGGAGCTCAACCAGGCGCTGGAGACCAATCCGCTGCTCGAAGTCGACGAGAGCGAAAGCGAAGACGCCGACGATGCCGAAACCGAATCGACAGACGACGAAGCGTCCGCCGAAACCGCACCGGCCGACGAAATCGACGAACTGCCATTGAATCTCGCGCTGGAGCGCCACGAATATCGCGGCGTCGCGAACGACGAAGAAGGGCGCGAGTCACAGGACGCCGCAACCGAGGATCTGCGCGACCATCTGCTATGGCAACTCAATCTGACGCCGTTGTCCGCACCCGATCGCGCGATCGCCACGGCCGTGATCGAGGCGGTCAATGACGATGGCTATCTCGCCGAAACCAACGAGACCATTTGTGCCAGCGTGTCCGGGTTGTACACGGTCAGCGAAGATGAGGTCGAGGCGGTGCGCCATCGAATCCAGCGCTTCGACCCGCCCGGCGTGGCCAGCCGCTCGTTGCGCGAATGCCTGCTGGTGCAACTCGAAACGCTCGACGCGCCGGCAGGCACCCTGGAGATGGCGCGGACGCTGGTGTCCGATCATCTGGAACTGCTCGCACGCAACGACCGCCAGCGCCTGTGCCAGAAACTGCACGCAAACGACGAAGAGCTGACCCTCGCCATCGCGTTGGTCCGCTCGCTGACACCCAAGCCAGGCGCCGGTTACAGCGCCACACCGGCCGAATATGTAGCGCCGGACGCTTATGCCTGGAAAAGCAACGGCCGCTGGCAGGTCGCGCTCGCCGGCAACTGCCAGCCGCGACTCGGCATCAATGAGCATTACGCGAGCCTGATCGCCAAGGCGCGTCGCGACGATGCCAATTATCTGCGCGGCCAATTGCAGGAAGCGCGCTGGTTGCTCAAGAGCCTCAAGGCACGCGCCGAAACCATGCTCAAGGTCGCCACCGCGATCGTGCGCGCGCAGGAAGCGTTTCTCGAATTCGGCGCCGAAGCGATGCGTCCGCTCGTACTCAAGGATGTTTCCGAGGAAATCGGCATGCACGAATCGACCGTCAGTCGCGTCACCACCCGCAAGTACCTGCGTACGCCACGCGGCACGTTCGAGTTCAAGTATTTCTTCTCCAGCGGTGTCTCGACCGTCGATGGCGGCAGCGCGTCGGCGACGGCCATCCAGGCCATGATCCGCAAGCTGATCGACGAGGAGAAACCGACACGCCCGCTGTCGGATCAGGCGCTGGCGAGCGAACTCAACCGACGCGGCATTTCGGTGGCGCGACGCACGATCGCCAAATATCGCGAGTCGATGAACATCCTGTCCTCGAACGAACGCTGTCGGCTGGGATGACGAGATCGGGCCATGACCGCAAGCACGTCGCGTTACTTCGGCACGCCAGCGGAACACCCGGCGCGGCGTTCGGTCAAAACCGTTGGATACCACTGAATCGATTCATCAACGCGGAGGAACCAGCATGCAGATTCATGTGCAAGGTCATCAGATCGACGTTACCCCCGCACTCCATGACTATGTGGAAAACAAGTTTGGACGCCTTTCACGGCATTTCGACCATCTGCTCGAGATGAACATCGTGCTCGGCGTCGAGAAACTGGTGCACAGGGCCGAAGCGACGGTTCAACTGAGCGGCAAGCAGTTGCACGCCGACGCAGCCGCGAACGACATGTACGCCGCCATCGATGCGCTGATCGACAAGCTCGATGCCCAGGTCGTCAAGCACAAGGAGAAACTGACCAATCACCACGCCGACGCCGTGCGCGCGACACGCTATGAATGATGACGCGTACAGCGGGAATTGATCCTGCGCACCAGCGCAGGCCCCTTGCGGCTATTGCCGCAACGCGCCGAATGGGGCACCTTGCACTCCCCGCAGCAGGCAAAATCGGCAAGGCAACAGGCCGTGGCGCCGCGGCGAACCGGCGGACGGCGATCGCCGGCATTTCGACACAGAGGGTGCGCTCGTCCATGCGATTTCTCGATCTCCTGCCCGCCGAGCGCGTGCGCACGCACGTGGCGGCCACCGACAAGGCGCAACTGATCGGCCAGCTTGCCACATTGCTCGCCGGCCCGGATGACGCGGAAAGCGTTGCCGAAGCGCTCGCGGCGCGCGAACGGCTCGGGTCGACCGGGCTCGGACACGGCGTGGCGATCCCGCATGGGCGCAGCGCCGATCTCGATCACGCGCGTGCAGCGTTCGTCCAGCTGGCCGAGCCACTCGACTGGGACGCATCCGACAACATGCCGGTCGACCTGGTCGTCGCATTGGTGGTGCCGGAGCACTTCACCGATGAACATCTCGAACTGTTGGCGGAATTCGCCGCGCTGTTTTCCGATGCGCAACTGACCGCCTCACTGCGCGCTGCGCCGGATGCGTCCGCACTGCGCGCCGAACTGGAACGCGTGGCAACGCGCTGACATATGGATCGCCTGAGCGCCCGCCAGCTATTCGATGCCGTGCACGAACGCCTGCAGTTGCGCTGGGTCGCCGGCATGCGTGGCGAGAACCACGCGATCGAACCCGGAGCGAGCCAATCGCGGCGGCCGTCCCTGGTCGGGTATCTCAACGTGATCTATCCGAACAAGGTGCAGATCATCGGTACCGAGGAGCTGAGCTATCTGGACGGACTCGACCCGCGCCAGCGCTGGGAAACCATCGAGAAGATCATGGCGTATGGCCCGACCGCACTCGTGGTCACCAAGGATCAGCCGATTCCGGCCGATCTGCGCCAGGCCGCCGACGAGGCGCAGGCGCCGCTCTGGGCCAGCCCCAAGCGCGGGCACGAACTGCTGACTTATCTTCAATACCACCTGGCGCGCAGCCTCGCCCGTCAGGTCACCCTGCACGGGGTACTGATGGAGGTCTATTCGATCGGCGTACTGATCACCGGCGAAAGTGGAACCGGCAAGAGCGAGCTCGCGCTGGAACTCCTGACCCGCGGCCACCGTCTGGTCGCCGACGACGTGCCCGAGTTCACGCTGATTGCGCCGGACGTGATCGACGGCGCCTGCCCGGAACTGCTGCGCGATCTGCTTGAAGTGCGCGGTCTGGGCGTGCTCAACGTGCGCGAGATGTTCGGCCATACCGCGGTCAAGCCATCCAAATACCTGCGTCTGATCGTGCATCTGCAAGCGCAGCCCGAGTATGCCGAAAGCGACGGCATGGCACGCTTGACCGGCGACGTCGGATACCGCGAGGTGCTCGATGTGAAGATTCCGCAAATCACCATTCCGGTCGCGCCCGGGCGCAATATCGCGGTGCTGGTCGAAGCCGCCGTGCGCAGTCACATGCTCAAGACCAAAGGCATCGATCCGGCGCAGACGTTCATCGATCGTCAGGCCCATCAATTACGGCGCCTGCCACCATGGTAGACAAGAGCGAAGATCCGCCACGGCACGGCGGCAACGAGAGCCCGCAGCGCACCCAGCTGATCGTCGTCAGCGGCCTGTCCGGCTCGGGCAAGACCGTCGCACTGCATACGCTCGAGGATCTCGATTATTACTGCGTCGACAATCTGCCGGCCGCGTTGACGCCGGCATTCGTCCAGGCCATCGCGCACGGACCGACCACCCACCCGCGCCTCGCGGTGGGTCTGGACGTGCGCAATCGCGCCGAAGACCTGCATCGCCTGCCGCAGATCCTCGCCGATCTCGGCAAATCCGAAATCGATTACCGTTTGATCTTCCTCGACACGCGCGACGAGGTTCTGATCAAGCGCTATTCGGAAACGCGCCGGCGCCACCCGTTGTCGTACGATCGCGGACTGGCCGACACGATTGCGCTCGAACGCCGGTTGCTCAAGCCGCTGCTCGCAATCGCCGACCGCGTGATCGACACCAGCGAACTCAATGTGCACCAGTTGCGCCGCCTGATCATCAGCGAGATGGAGCTCAGCCCCGGTGCGCTGACCCTGTTGTTCGAGTCGTTTGCCTACCGTCGCGGCGTGCCGAGCGATGCCGACTTCGTGTTCGACGCGCGTTGCCTGCCCAACCCGCACTGGGAAACCGAACTGCGCCCGCTGTCCGGCAAGGATGCGGCCGTACGCGAGTGGCTCGACGGCAAACCCGACGTCACGCGTTTTTGCGACGACGTGACCGTATTTCTCGACACCTGGCTCGAACGCTTCGAAGCCGATGGCCGCAGCTACGTCACGATCTGCATCGGCTGCACCGGCGGACGCCACCGCTCGGTGTATCTGGCCGAGCGCATGGCAGCGCATTTTCGTGAAAGCCACGAACAAG
>JBAVZT010000490.1:0-4856 GCA_049588955.1 Rhodanobacteraceae bacterium
CATAGGGGCCGAGCGCGCCGCCGAGTTTCTCGGCACGATCGAGCGCGGCGAGGCCGCGACGGATCAGCAGGTGATCCCAGCGCGCGCGGTTCTGTTCGAGCAGCAGGACCGGTGCGCCGCTCGCATCGGTGCGCGCCTTCGTGCGCGAGGCCTGGATTTCCATGAGCGCGACGAGACCGTGCACGTCGGCTTCCTGCGGCATGAGTCCGGCGAGCACGCGCCCGAGCCTGAGCGCGTCTTCGCAGAGCGCCGGGCGCAGCCAGTCCTCGCCCGCGGTCGCTGTATAGCCTTCATTGAAGATCAGGTAGATCACCTCGAGCACGGAAGCGAGCCGCTCGGCGCGTTCGTCCGCTCGCGGCACCTCGAACGGCACCCGCTTCGCGGCGAGCGTGCGCTTCGCGCGCACGATGCGCTGTGCGATCGTCGCTTCGGGAACGAGGTAGGCTCGCGCGATTTCGGGCGTGGTCAAGCCGCCGAGCAGGCGCAAGGTCAAGGCGACGCGCGCTTCGACCGACAGCGCCGGATGGCAGGCCGTGAACACGAGGCGCAGCAGGTCGTCGCCGATGTCGTCGTCGAGCGTCGCGGCATTGTCCGGCATGGGGCCTCGTTCGCCTTCGAGTTCGTGGCCGACCATGTCGTGCTTGCGTTCGATCAGTTGATTGCGGCGCAGGTGGTCGATCGCGCGATGCTTTGCGGTGGTCATGAGCCAGGCACCGGGATTGTCCGGAATGCCGATCTCGGGCCAGCGTTCGAGCGCGGCGACGAGCGCGTCCTGCGCAAGTTCCTCGGCGAGGCCTACGTCGCGCACCATGCGCGCGACGCCCGCGATGAGCCGCGGCGATTCGATGCGCCAGAGCGCATCGATCGTGCGGTGAATTCGGGTTGCGTCGTCGGCCGCCGGCATGACGGCCGATCAGACCATCGCCGATGCCCCGAAGCAAGCCCGCGGCTGCGAGGGAGCAATCGACTTTTACGGCGCCGGCTTCAGGCAGTTGACCATCCACGGCTTGCCGTAGCGGTCGATGAGCATGCCCCAGCGCTGCGCCCAGAAGGTTTCCTGGATCGCCATCTTGATGTCGCCGCCTTCGGCGAGTGCGGCAAAGACGCGCTCGGCCTCGGCCGGCGTATCGACCATCACGTTGAGCGTCGTGCCGACCGCCTGCGAGGGGTGCGGCGGCGGACCGTCCGCGCCCATCAACGTCGCGCCGTCGCTTTCGAGCTGCGTGTGCATGAGACGGTCGAGCGTTTCGGGAGGCATCTGGCCGCACATTTCCCTGGGTCCGTCGCGATAGGCCATCTGCGCGGTGATCGTGCCGTTGAGCACCTTTGCGTAGAACGCGAATGCCTCTTTGGCTTTGCCGTCGAAGTTGAGATAGGGGACGATTTGCATGACATGCTCCTGTCGGTTGGCTCGATTGCAATGATGTGTTCGCAGACCGGCCGGGATCGACCGGATGCGATTCGTTGTTCAGCGCTGCCTGGCGGCCGTTTCGGCGCGCAGGCGCTGCTCCTGCTCGCGCAGCTCGGGCGTCAATTCCTTGCCGAAATCCTCGGCTTCGAAAACCGGTCGGATCTCGATCTCCGAATCGCCCGGCATCGGGTTCGGGCAACGCCGCACCCACTCGATCGCCTCGTCCATCGATCTGACCTGCCACAGCCAGAATCCGGCGACGAGTTCCTTGGTTTCCGCAAATGGCCCGTCGATCACGCGTCTCGACTTGCCCGAAAACGCGACACGCTTGCCTTGGGAACTTGCCTTGAGCCCTTCGCCCGCGAGCAGTACGCCTGCCTTGACCAGTTCCTCGTTGAACCTGCCCATGTCGCTCAGCAGCTTTTCGCTCGGCATCACACCGGCTTCGGAATCGTGGGTCGCCTTGACCATGACCATGACGCGCATCGCAGTTCTCCTCGTGACTCAGGGCTGGCGGGCCGGATTATCCATCTGCGATCGATGGAATCCGCGCACTCATGAATGCGACGAACGGCTGGTGGCGAAATCGACATGTGCAAGGTTTCAGTCATCCATACGACCGGGCATACAATGACAATCCTAAGAATTGGCCTCTACGCTGGCCTTATCGCCCGGACTCGCCCAAGTCCGGTGGATCGTCCCATGAGGTGCGCATGCGTATTCTGGTTGCCGAAGATGATCCTGCCATCGCCGCCGGCTTGCGCGCCTCGTTGCGCGAAAGCGGGCAACAGATCGACCACGTCGCCGACGGCCGCCAAGCCGATCTTGCCCTGAGCGATCACAGCTACGATCTGCTGGTGCTCGATCTCGGTCTGCCCTCGCTGGATGGCGCCGCCGTGCTGCAGCGGCTGCGCCGGCGTGGCGACGACTTGCCGGTATTGGTGGTCACGGCTCGCGAGGGGCTCGACGAGCGCATACGCGTGCTCGATTGCGGCGCCGACGACTACCTGGTCAAGCCGTTTGCATTGAGCGAGTTCGCTGCCCGAACCCGCGCCCTGCTGCGACGCCGCGCCAGCCGCGGCTCGCCGGAACTGCGCATCGGAGACTTGCGTCTGGACCTCCCCGGTCGGCGTGCATGGTGCGGCAACGAGACACTCGAGTTGACGGCGCGTGAGTTCGGCTTGCTGGAGGCCCTGGCCAGCCGTGCCAATCGCCTGGTCGGCCGTGCGCAGCTGGTAGAGGCGCTATGCGGATGGGACCAGGAACTGACCGACAACGGACTTGACATCGCCATTCACCGGCTGCGCCGCAAGCTGCTCCACTCCGGTGCACGCGTGCGCACCGTGCGTGGGCTGGGCTACATGCTCGAGGAAGACAGCGACGGACACCCGGGCGAATGAGCGCACTGGTAGTTGAGCCTTGCTCCGTCGAACTGCAGCTGCGTCGTCCGAGCCTGCGTCGGCGCTTGCTGCTGTTTCTGATCGTCCCGGTGCTGATTGCGCTCCTGCTCGATGCCGTGCTCACCTATCTGGTGGCTCTGGCCTATGCCAATCACGTGCACGACACCGACCTTCGAGATGACGCGATGACCGTGGCGAAAATGCTGAAGAGGCAATTTCCCGGCAGCATCATGTCGCCGCAAGCGCAGTTTCTGCTCGAATACGACCCGGCTGGACCTGAACATTTCGCCATCAACAGCGAACACCATGGGCTGCTGGACGGAAGTGCGCAACTACCCGTCAGCCGCGCTCCGATGGGACCAGGTGAGCCGGCGGCTCTGTTCAATCTCGATCTTCGCCAGCATCGGTTGCGCGCAGCCAGCGTTGCCATCGCCAATCCCGCCGAGTTCGGTGACGTCCTGCACATCACCGTCGCCGAAAGTCTGCGCGCTCGCCATCGGCAGGCACAACAGATCCTGTTGCTGGCCGTGCCGCTGCAGATCCTGCTGATCGTGGTGATCCTGTCGCTGGTATGGATCGGCGTCACCATCGGCCTGCGTGTGCTCGACCCGTTGACCCGGCGATTGGCACGCCGCGAACATGACCTGGCACCCATCGATGCCCTCGACGTGCCTGTCGAGCTGCTGCCGTTGACGACGACCATCGACGCACTGTTCGCGCGCCTGCGTGAGATGATCGCACTGCAGCAGCGTTTCATCGCCGACGCCGCCCATCAATTGCGCACGCCCCTTGCCGGCCTCGCGCTGCATGTGGAACGGGCCACAGCCAATCCACATGGGGCCGACCTGACCGATGCACTGACCCACATCGGGCAGCTCAGTGCCCGCGTCGTGCGCACGTCCAAACAGCTGCTGGCGCTTTCCCGAGCGCAGACTTCGGTTGTCGAGTCGCAGCCGCATGTCTCGTGCGACTTGCCGATACTGGTGGCGGATGCCATCGAAACGCGCATACACGACGCCTGGCGTCTGGGCGTTGACCTCGGCTACTCGGGACCGGATTCGACGATGAAGATTAGCTGTGAGCCGGGAGCCTTGCGCGAATTGCTCGACAACCTCATCGACAATGCGTTGTGCTATGCCGGGCGTGGTGGTCTCGTCACAGTCGGCCTGGCCGCCACCGAGGACTGCAGCCTTTGTTTGAGCGTGGAGGACGACGGGCCGGGCGTCGACGATGCCTCGCTGACACGGCTGGGCGAACGCTTCTTCCGCGCCCCGGGTGCAGCCCATGGCGGAACCGGACTGGGCCTGGCCATCGTGCGACAGATTGCGGAACACCATCGGGCGCGGGTGGTCTACGCGCACGCCGAAGCCGGAGGTCTCCGCGTGGAGATCCACTTTGCCTCCGTGGCGGACATCGCATGAACGCGATCCGGTTGCTGCATGCCGGATCGCTGCCGGCGCGAAGCTGCCTGCTGTGCCTGATGCTGACCTTGCTGGGCGGCTGTGCGACCGCGCCGTTGCCGGATCTGACCATGCCGCTGCCGAACCAATGGCGCGAGGCACAGACCGTCGAAGGACCGACTGCGGATCTGCACGACTGGTGGAAGCGATTTGCCGACCCTGGCCTCGACGCACTGATCGATCAGGCCCTTGACCAAAACCTGGATGTCGCCATTGCGATCGAGCGGCTGCGGGCAGTGCGTGCCCGCTATGTCGATCCGGACGCCCCATTTCGTCCGTCCCTGGATTTGCGCACCGATAACCGCGTCGATCCGGACGCCAGTGCGTCGTTCTTTGTCGCCGGATTCGATTCGGTGTGGGAACTCGGTCTGTTCGGTCGTCGGCAAGCCCGGATGCGCAGCGCTCAGGGGCAGATCGATGCGGCGCTCGCTGGTTTGGGCGAAGCGCACGTCTCCTTGACGGCCGAGGTTGTGCGCAATTGGATCGACCTGCGCGAGGCACAGCAGCGTATTCGCCTGCTTGCACGCATTAGTGACGCGCGCCGGCACGGCTTGCAACTGGTGAAACTGCGCGCTGGATTGCGAC
>JBAVZT010000491.1:0-8455 GCA_049588955.1 Rhodanobacteraceae bacterium
CGTCGCGCACCAGCCGGCGCTGACTGTCGACCAGCGCCTTGATGCGCTCGGCCATGCGGTCGAATTCGCTGGCGAGCGCTGTCATTTCAGTACTGCGCCCGAAGCGCAAGCGTCCGACCCGGGCATCGAGATTGCCCTGCGCGAAGCGCCGCGCGCTCGCGCGTACACGATCGAGCGGCGAGGTGACGTACCAGGCAAGCAGCAGGCTCAGCAGCGCGCTGATCAGCATCGCGATCGCGAGATTGCTCCAGAAGGTACCGGGACGGTGGTAGATCAGGCGGGTCAGGAAATTGCCTTGCAGTTTCGCAACCGCCACATAACGCGGTCCGCCACGCGTTCCGATCACGCGCGTGCGAATCTTTTCCGAACCGGTTCGCGACAACAGCGTGGCGTTGGCGAACGCGGCGCTCACGTCCGCTGGAGGTTCACGACCGAGCAGTTCGCGGCCATCGGGCATGAACACGTAGATGCCGAGCGGACCGCTGCCGGCGCCGCTTTGCAACCAGCGCCGCACCTCGTCGATGCCCTCGTGGCGCAGCTTGCGCGCGGTACGGTGCAATTGATCGTCCAGCGCCGCCTGAAGGCGCGTGATGTCGTAGCCCGGAAGTTTCTCGGTCTCGAAGTGACTGGTGCTGATCCATGCGAACGCGACCAGCATCGCGACGGTCGCGAACCAGAACGCGGCAAACAGACGCCAGAACAGGCGGCGCATCAGATGTCGTCCAGGCGCCGGAACAGATAGCCGCTGCGATGAATCGTCGTGATCGGCGAATTGCCGTCCACGGCATTGCCGAGCTTGCGACGCAGATTGGAAATGTGCACGTCGATCGAGCGATCGAACGGTCCGAGCGGCCGCCCGAGCACCGTCTGCGAAATCTGCTCCTTGCTGACCACGCGACCGGTTTCGCGCAGCAACAATGCGAGCAGGTCGAATTCGGTCGCGGTCAGCGTGATCGGCTCATCGTCGACGCTGACGCTGCGCGATGCCGCGCGCAGCCAGATCGGTCCGTTGTGAAGGTCGGTCAGGGTCTCGCTGCCTTCGCCGCGTGCGCGGCGCAGCACCGCACGCAAACGCGCGGCAAGTTCACGCGGGTTGCACGGTTTCGGCAGGTAGTCGTCGGCGCCGAGTTCGAGGCCCAGGATGCGGTCGATATCTTCGCCGAGAGCGGTCAGCATCAACACCGGCACGGCCGACTCGCGGCGCAGTTCGCGCAACAGGTCGAGCCCGGATCGTCCCGGCATCATCACGTCGAGCACCAGCGCGTCGAATGCCCGCCCGCGCACCGCGGCCAGCGCGGCTTCGGCATCGTGCGCCAGCGCGATCTCGAAGCCCTCGCGCACCAGAAAATCGCGCAGCAGCGAGGTGAGTTCGCGGTCGTCGTCGACCAGCAGGATGCGCGGAGCGTTCATCGTCCAAGCATAACGCCGCCCGGCCACCGGACGGTGGACGTTTGCACGCGGATTGCGTGGCTTTGCAGCGCTTTACAACCGCCGATCGAGCCGGCGGATCGGCGCCCGGCTATTCCTCCGAGGCGATGGTCGGCAATCCACCGGCGGCGCCGGCGACGTCCGCGCTGTGCGTCACCGACAGGCGGTTCATCAACGGCAGCACCGCGATCGCAATCACCGTGCAGACCAGCGCGGCGAGGCCGAGCCGGTTGAACAGGGCGGTGTATATCGGCAGGGAGCGCAGCGGCTCGGTGATGTTCTGAGGCACACTCGCATAACTCGCGACGACGCCGCCGAGATATTGCGAGACACCCGAGGCGACGAAATACGCACCCATCATGAATCCCCCCATGCGCGCGGGCACGTAACGCGCGATCATCGCGAGTCCGAGACCGCTGACCAGCAACTCGCCAAGCGAAATTGCGCCGTAGCCCCACACCATGAGCCATGAGGACACCTTGCCGACGCTGTCGGCGAAGTGGCCGGCCGCGCCATAGATGAAGAAACCGGCCGCGACGATGACGAAGCCGAGCGCGAACTTGGCCGCGATCGAAATGTCCTTGTTGCGCCGTCCGGCGCTGTTGTAGACCCACGCGAGAATCGGACTCAGGATGAATATCCAGATCGGGTTGAATGCCTGAAACTGGGCCGGAGACCAGTCCCACAGATGCAGGCCGAACAGGTTGAACGCCGGATCGACGTTGCGCAGTGCGAACAGGTTCAGCGACGTCGACATCTGCTGATAGAAGATGAAATAGAACACCGTCTCGACGGTCAGCACCAGTGCCGCGATCAAACCAGCGCGTTCGCCGCGACTGCCGATCGAAATCAGATAGGCAAAAATGACCAGCACCGCAGCGCCGGCAACATAGACAAACGCGCGCGCAACCCCTTCGTGCTGCAGGATATACGCCGAAGCGAACACCGCAGCAACGCCGACCAGTAGCACGGCACCCAATTTGCTCCAGTTGAGCGGACGCTCATCCGGCTCCGAGCCGATATGCGCCATCGCCTGACGCATCAATGCATAGTTGGCAAGGCCGAGCGCAAGACCCACCGCGCACACCGCGAACGCGATATGCCAGCCGAGACCGTTGCCGTAATGATCGTTCACATAGTCCTTCAGCCATGGCGTCAGCAACTGGGAAATCATCGCCCCCAGGTTGACCGCCATGTAGTAGATCGTGAACGCGCTGTCGATCTTCGAGTCGTTGCCCTCGTAGATCTTGCGCACAAGATTGCCGGCATTGGCCTTGAACAGGCCGTTGCCGACCACGATCACCCCGAGTGCGCAGAACAGGAACCACACGCTCTGCCCCGGCACCACCATCAGCGAATAGCCGACGGCCAGGATCACCGCGCCGATCAGCATCGTGCGGCGCGTACCGAGAATCTTGTCGCCAATCCATCCGCCGATCGCCGGCGCCACATAGATCAGCGCCGCAGCGGCGCCCCACACCAGCGTCGCGCGCTCATCCGGGAACCCGAGGCGCTGGACCATGTAGTACACGATCAGCGCCTGCATGCCGTAGTAGCCGAAACGCTCCCACATCTCGATCAGGAAGACGGTCGAGAACGAACGCGCCTGTGAAACCACCGGTGTCTGATTGCTCATGAAGTGATCCGTTGCTGATGGGTTGACCAACTTGCAGCACACTCTTCGCGCGCGCAAGACCCCTGCTGTCGGTGCAGAAGCGTAACCGATGCGGCCGCGCCGCGTGGATGCAGTGCAACATCGCGGACCGGCTGGCAGGCTTGTCAGCTGGCGAATTCGAAACGAAACAGCAGTCCAGGCAACCGTTTGGTACTGTACCCGCACATACGTGCAGGCCTCCCGGCGATCGCCGGGAGGGCAGTCGTCTGTCTGTCGGGCGAAGGCAGCTCTTTTCGGGGAACGCAATGCAATCGGAGACGTGCCATGCGCACTGATGTCAAGGTGTGTTTTTCAGGGCTGCTGTTGATGCTTTCGCTGTCTGCTTTCGCTACCGATCACATGGTCACGGTGGGCGGTGGCCCGCTGGCGTTCGACCCGGCGACACTGACCGTCGATGTCGGCGATACCGTGACCTTTACCAACGCGGGCGGTTTCCACAACGCCACGTCCGATCCGGACGCGGTCACGGCGTTTCGTTGCGCGAATGGGTGTGACGGCGACGGAAACGGCGGCGACGGCGCGCCGAGCGGTTCGGCATGGACCTTCACGATCACGCTCGACACCGCGGGGACGGTCGGCTACCACTGCGAGATCCACGGCGCGCCGGGCGGCGGCATGTTCGGGACGATCACGGTCAATCCCGCGACGACGCCGGACCCGATCGCCGAGGTCACGCCGCCCTCGCTTGCCTTCACGCTGGAGCCGGATCAGGCGGCATCGGACGAAATCCAAATCGCCAATACCGGCGATGCGTCGAGCGAGCTCGACTATACGATCGCGGAAGCTCCCGACGACTGCGCATCGCCCGCCGATGTGCCATGGCTGTCCGCGTCGCCGCAGTCCGGCATGGTGACCGGCGGATTCAGTGCCGGTGCCGATGTCGCGGTGCAATCCGACGGCCTCGCGGCCGGCGACTATTCGGGCTTGCTCTGCATTTCGACGAACGACCCGCTCAATGCGCTGATATCCGTTCCGGTTTCGCTGACGGTGGCCGTGCCCGACCTCATTTTCGCGGGTGACTTCGAGCTGTAACCGCCGCATCGTCCGGCGCGCTCTCGCAGGTGCGCCGGGCATCCGGATCGACTACGAAATCGAGCGAACTGACGCGCTCGCGCCACGATGGGCGCCGTCGTCCCGCACACGGCCGGCGCGTACTTTGTGGCATCATTGCGCGCTTCCCGTTCGTCGACGCGCGCGCCATGCTGATCTTCGAGATGTCCCAACCCGGCCGTAGCGCCGCCGCGCAACTTAGCGCCGATGCACCGGTACCCGAGGATCTTCCCGGGCGATTCCGGCGCACGACGCCAATCGGCCTGCCCGAGGTATCGGAGCTGCAGGCGGTGCGGCACTACACCAAGCTGTCGCGCAGGAACTACTCGATCGACACGCAGTTCTACCCGCTCGGGTCGTGCACGATGAAATACAACCCGCGCGCGTGCAATTCGCTGGCAATGCTGGACGGTTTTCTCGCACGTCACCCGTATGCGCCGGAATCGCTGTCACAGGGCTTTCTCGCGTGCATGCACGAATTGCAGGAGATCCTCGCCGACGTGACCGGCATGAAAGGCGGCGTGTCGCTTGCGCCGCTCGCGGGTGCCCAGGGCGAACTGGCCGGCGTCGCGATGATCATGGCCTATCACAAGCACCGTGGCGACAGCGCACGATCGGAAATCATCGTGCCCGATGCAGCGCACGGAACCAATCCGGCTACCGCATCGATGTGCGGGTGCACGGTGCGCGAAATTCCGACTCAGGCCGATGGCGACATCGATGTCGATGCGTTGAGAAAAGTGCTCGGCCCGAAAACCGCCGGCATCATGCTGACCAACCCTTCGACGATCGGCGTGTTCGAACGACGCATCGTGGAAATCTCCAGGCTCGTCCACGAAGCCGGCGGCCTGTTGTATTACGACGGCGCCAACCTCAACGCGATTCTCGGCAAGGTACGACCGGGCGACATGGGCTTCGATGCAATCCACATGAACCTGCACAAGACGTTTTCCACGCCGCATGGCGGCGGTGGCCCGGGCGCGGGCGCGGTCGGTGTTTCCGAACGCCTGCGCCCATACCTGCCGATCCCGATGATCGAGAAAGTCACTCGCGAAGAGAGTGACGCCGACTCGCTTCCCCCGCCTGCGGGGGAAGCTGTCCGAAGGACTGAAGGGGGCGGCTCCGACTTGCCCCCATCCGCCCTCCGGGCACCTTCCCCCGCGAGGCGGGAGAAGGAAAATCAACATTGGTACCGCTGGGTCCGCAAGAAGGACCGTCCGCAATCGATCGGGCGTCTGACCACGTTCGCCGGCAATGCTGGCGTGCTGCTGCGAGCCTATGTATATGCGCGCATGCTCGGGCGCGAGGGCATGGTGCGCGTCGCCGAGTACGCCACGCTCAATGCCAATTACCTCGCCAGCCTGCTCGGTGCCGCCGGCTTCGACCTGGCCTACCCGAAGCGGCGCGCGAGCCACGAATTCATCGTCACCGTCGCCAGGCAAAAGAAGGCGAGCGGCGTGACGGCACTCGATTTTTCCAAGGCATTGCTCGACCACGATATCCATTCGCCGACCAACTATTTTCCGCTGCTGGTGCCCGAATGCCTGCTGATCGAACCGACCGAGACCGAGAGTCGCGAAACGCTCGACAATTTTGCCGAGGTCATGGCCGGACTGCTCAGGCTTTCACGCGACAATCCGCAGGCGCTCAAGGATGCGCCGCTGACCACACCGGTGCGCCGTCTCGATGACGTCAAGGCGGCACGTGATCTCGATCTGGCGTGGCGCGATCCCGGGATGCGCGAACGATCGGTCGCTGCCTGAGTGGCGGGTCGACAGCGCACCATCTCATGCCGAGCAGTGAGCCCCGCGGTCCGCGTCAACTCTATCGCGCGCTGATATGGACGTCCAAAGGTATCGGCGCGGCGTGGCGACAGGAGGCATCGTTTCGCCTGGAATGTTACCTGTGTGTGGTGCTGTTCCCGCTCGGGCTGTGGCTCGGTCACGGCCCGATCGAAAAGCTGCTGCTGTGCTCCAGCCTGCTGCTGGTTCTTGCCACCGAACTCATCAACTCCGCCATCGAAGCAATCGTCGACAAGGTCAGTCCGGAGTTTGACGAACTCGCCGGGCGTGCCAAGGACATGGGCTCGGCAGCCGTGTTCCTGATGCTGGTCAATGTGGCGTTGTGCTGGGTTTTGGTACTCTGGTCGCACATTGCGCGCTGACGAGCGGAGATTGCCTGCTTGGAATTGTTGACCTCTCCGGAACTCTGGGTCGCGCTGCTCGCTTTGTCAACGCTTGAGATCGTGCTCGGCGTCGACAATCTGGTGTTCATTTCGATCGCGGTCGGGCGTCTGCCGCAAGCAAGGCGATCGCGTGCGCGCCGCTTCGGTCTGGCGCTGGCGTGTATCACGCGCATCGCATTGCTCGTGACTCTGGCGGAACTGGCGCGGCTCGGCGATCAATCCGGCGGCCTGTTCGACCTGTTCCATCAAAGGATATCGATACGCGATCTGGTACTGATCGGTGGCGGCATTTTCCTGCTGGTCAAGGGTGCGATGGAAATCGTGGATGCGGTGCGCGGTGGCGATCCCGAAACGGACTCGGTTAGCGCGCCGGCGCGCTTCGCCGTCGTGATTGCGCAGATCGCGATCATCGACATCGTGTTCTCGCTCGATTCGGTCATCACCGCGGTCGGAATGGTCAACAATATTCCAGTGATGGTCACCGCGATCGTGCTGGCCGTCATGATCATGATCTTCGTCGCCGATCCGGTAGGCAACTTCATCGACCGCCATCCGACCATCCGCATGCTCGCGCTGGCCTTCATCGTCCTGATCGGCGTGGTATTGCTCGGCGAGGGTTTCGAGTTGCATATCCGGCGCGGCTACATCTATTTTGCGATGGGTTTCGCGGTCGCGATCGAATCGCTCAACATGCTGGCAAGACATTCCCGGCAGCGGCGCGGGAACGGCACGCGCGATTAGGCCGCGCTTGCGTTTGAGGTGCCGGCACGTCACATTGATTCCCATCGGTCCGTCACCACGGAGAAACACCATGCGCAGTGCTCGAATCCTTTCGGTCATCGTGCTCGTCGGCCTGCTCTCGGGCTGCGGCTACAACGCGATTCAGCAGAAAGACGAAGGCGTCAAGGCGGCATGGTCCGAGGTGCTGAACCAGTACCAGCGGCGCGCGGATCTGGTGCCGAATCTGGTCAGCACGGTGAAGGGTTACGCCGCGCACGAGGAAGAGGTGTTCACCAAGGTCACCGCAGCGCGCGCCCAGGTCGGTACGATCAAGGTGACGCCCGACATGCTCGACAATCCGCAGGCGATCGCGAAGTTTCAGGCCGCGCAGGGCGAATTGTCGAGCGCATTGACGCGGCTGATGGCCGTGTCGGAGAACTATCCGAACCTGAAAGCCGACGGCTTGTTCCAGAACCTGCAGGCGCAACTCGAAGGCACCGAGAATCGCATTGCGGTTGCCCGCAACCGCTACGTGCAGGCGGTGCAGGCCTACAACGTGCTGATCCGCAGCTTCCCGCAGAATCTGACTGCGATGATGTTCGGTTACAAGCCCAAGGCCAATTTCTCGGTCGAGAACGAAAAGGCCATTTCGACCGCACCGGCCGTCGATTTCAGCAAGCCGCCTGCGCCGCAATCGCCACCGCAAAACTAGAGTCGCATCGATGCTCAGCGTACGCCGCGCCCTTTGCAGCACGATTTCCGGAGTCGCGCTGGCGTTGCTGAGCGCCGGCGCAACGCGCGCGGCCGACCTGCAACCGGTGCCCGATCTGCACGCGCGCGTTACCGACACCACAGGCACACTGAGCGACCAGCAGACGCAGTCGCTCGAAGGCGAACTCGCGGCGCTGGAGCAACGCAAGGGCGCACAGGTGGCGGTCCTGATGGTGCCGACCACCGAACCCGAGGACATCGCCCAATACGCGATCCGCGTGTTCGACCAGTGGAAGCTCGGCCGCAAGGGTATCGACGATGGCGTATTGCTGATCATCGCCAAGAAGGATCATCGCGTGCGCATCGAGGTGGCTCGCGGACTTGAGGGTGCGATCCCCGATGCGGCCGCTGCGCGCATCATTCGCGAATATCTGACGCCGCGCTTTCGTAGCGGCGATTTCTACGGCGGCATCGATGCGGGAATCGGCGCACTGACCAGGCTCATCGACGACGAACCGCTGCCGGAGCCCGGGCCGGCGCCGTCCGCGCACCGCTGGTTCCAAGGCAACGTGCTGGCCGCGCTGTTCGTGGCGTTTCTGGTCGGTAAATTCCTGCTGGGATTATGCTGGCGCCTGCCGGCAGCGGCGCGCGCGGGCACAATCGGCCTGGGCACCGGCGCCGTTGCC
>JBAVZT010000492.1:0-5799 GCA_049588955.1 Rhodanobacteraceae bacterium
GCGCCGCTCGGAAATCGATGCGAGCACCGGAATCGCGGCCTTCACATAGCTCATGACCAGCGCCAGCGGCATGCCGTGGAAATGCCCCGCCGAGATGACGCGGTTCTCGATCGGTTCTGGCCGGACCGCGTGTGAATCGCCGTCATCCGCAAACACCAGCGGATTGTCGGTGACCGAATTCAACTCGATGTCGACCACGCGGCAGGCCTGAAACCACGCATCGCGCACCGCGCCGTGCACCTGCGGCGCGCAACGCAGGCAATAGGCATCCTGCGGCTGGTGTTTCTTGCCGCCCTTGAATGGGAGGAAGCGCGCGTAGAACGCTTCCTTCCCATGCCGTTGCGTCGGCGGCACGTAGTCCCAGGCCAGATCGAAGCGCTGCTGCTGATCGTCCGGATCGCTCCAGGCCTGCGCCGACCATGTCCGGAAGCGCGGCACCAGATGGTACGGGATGTCGATCAGCGTCGACCCCTCGAGCAGTCCTCGCAGCCGTGCCGCCGATTCGATCTGCCCCGGATGCGGACGCAGCGCATGGACCTTCTCGCGCAGCGCACCACTGCGACCGGCAAACGCATCCATGCTCATTGCCGCGACCAGGTCGGCCGTTGCCAGCAACGCCTCCAGGCGATCCAGTGCCAGCACGGCGCTGGCGAGCATCTGCGCCGTGCCATTGTTGAGCGCAAGGCCTTCCTTGAACGACAACCGCACCGGCTCGAGCCCGGCCCGCTTCAGGGCATCGGCGCCGCTCATGCGCTCGCCGTGATAAAAGGCTTCGCCCTCGCCGAGCACCACTGCGGCAAGATGTGACAGCGGCGCCAGGTCGCCACTCGCCCCGACCGATCCCTTCTCCGGAACCAGCGGCGTCACATCGCGATTGAGCAGTTCGGCCAGCGCCTCGAGCGTGGTGACACGAATGCCCGAATATCCGCGCATCAGGGTGTTGATGCGGATCGCGAGCATCGCGCGCACGACGTCCTTCGCGAGCGGGCGGCCGACGCAAACCGCGTGACTGATGATGAGGTTGTGCTGCAATTCCTCCAGCAGCGTTCCTTCGTGCGTTTCCGGATCGCCGCCGGGCAATTCATCGCGCGCGCGATGCGCGCCGAGCAGCTTGTCCGCGTTGCTGCCAAAACCGGTGGTCACACCGTAGATCGGCTCGCCGCAGGCAACCTTGTCGGCAACGAAATCCGCCGTGCGTTGCACGCGCTGCAACTGCGTCGTGTCCAGCGCCACTGCGGCGCCGGCGGCCACGGCCACCACCTGCGCGCGTGTCAGGCTGCTGCCATCGAGCACCACCGGATCTTTCGCGTTCAAGGCGCGCGCTCCGATGTTGCGCCCGCAGCCGCGAGCAACCACTCCGCCACGCCGCCGCGGTCGACTTCCGACTGTTCGTTGCGAATCATATCCTTCACGCTGACGACGCCCCTGGCAATTTCGTCCGCGCCGAGCACCAGCACGTAACGTATGCCGGCACGATCGGCGTATTTGAACTGCCTTGTCAGCTTCGAGGGTTCCATCATGACTTCGGTGTTGATGCCGGCGGCACGCAATTCGGTCGCGAGCGCCAGATACGCCGGCAGCTGCGCTGCATCCATCTGCGTGACCAACGCGGCCACGGTACTCGTCGTATCACCGATCAGCCCGGCCTCGCGCAATTGCCAGAACAGACGCGTCGCGCCGATCGAAATGCCGACGCCTGGCAGGCGCGATTTCGTGTAGTGACTGGCGAGGTTCTCGTAGCGTCCGCCCGAACAGATCGAGCCGATCTGGGGTTGCTCGACCAGATGCGTTTCGTACACCGTGCCGGTGTAGTAGTCGAGACCGCGCGCGATCGACAGGTTCAGCGCGAAATGGCTCTCGGGTACGCCGAACGCGCCCACCAGGCCGAGCACTTCGCGCAGTTCGCGGCGACCCTGATCGAAAGTTTCATTGCCGCCGGACAAGGCGTCGAGTTGCTCCAATGCATCCTGCAATGAGGTCGAGCGGATGCCGACGAACGCGAGTATGCGCTCGACCACTGGCGCGCTCAGGCCGAACGCGCCATCGGTCAGGCTTGCACGCACCTGATCGACCCCGCGCTTGTCGAGCTTGTCCACTTCGCGAAGCACGCGCGTCTGCTGCTCGCTGTCCACGATGCCGAGGCTTTCGAAGAAACCGCGCATCAGCTTGCGGTTGTTCAACTGGATCACGAACGGACCGATGTCGAGCGCGTCGAACACGCTGCAGATCACCGCCGGAATCTCGGCGTCGTAACGGATCGACAGGCTGTCCTTGCCGATTACATCGATATCGCACTGGTAGAACTCTCGAAAGCGACCGCGCTGCGCGCGCTCGCCGCGATAGACACGCTGTATCTGATAGCGTCGAAACGGAAAATTCAAATCGCGCTCATGCTCCGCCACATAGCGCGCCAGCGGCACGGTCAGGTCGAAGCGCAGCGCCAGCTCCGGCGGATCACTCGCATCCTTCGCGGCGTTCAGTGCGCCGGTCGACCGTACGAAATACACCTGACGTTCGGTCTCCCCGCCTTCCTTGGTCAGCAACACGCTGGAAAACTCCATGACCGGCGTCTCGATCGGCAGAAAGCCGAAACGCTCGAAACTGCTCCGGATGGTATCGAGCATGCGCTGGAACGCGATCTGCCCGGATGGCAGCAGTTCGAGCACGCCGGGCATGGTGCGGGCTTGGGGCGAAATCATCGATTCCCTCGAAACGGGCGCGTGGCTCACGGACTGATGGTGGCGGGCGCAGCCTGATAGCGTAGCAGAACAGCACCCGAGCTCCGGCAGCCATCGGGGCGGCAGTGGTTGCGCCCTATCGGACGCGCCGCTACTATTCGCGCCCGTTTCAGCGGTTTCCCGAGCTCGTCGCACGTGGAATCGCAACAACCGGTCCGACCCGGCCGGTTCTCGGTTTTTTCGGGGTGTAGCTCAGCCTGGTAGAGCGCTACCTTCGGGAGGTAGAAGTCGCAAGTTCGAATCCTGTCACCCCGACCATCACACGATGAAACGCCGGCCATGCGCCGGCGTTTTTGCGAGACCGCATAAGGAGCACGCAATGTTGGCGCAATGAGCAAGTCCGGCGCGCGAGTATTCATCGTTCGTTGCGGATCGATATGGCCTAGTTGCGAGATCGCACTTTCCGATGTCCGCCATGCGCCCCAGGACTCACGCCGACACCGAACGTCTTCTGCGTCGTCTCGAGTCGCAGCTCATCGACATGATCGCGGACCACCTGGATGAGAGGGATTTCTGGGCGGCGTTTATCGGAGAGGCCGTCTGGATAAGGGATGCAGCCGCAGCCGATGATATGGCCTATGTGGACGAGCGTGTCCGGGACATGCTCAACGGAGTCGGATTGAGCATGCCGGATCCCTCACAACCCGCAATTGACCCGGTCGGATAATGTCAACGCGACGCCGAATGCGCCCTCCGGAGCGGCGCGACGGATGCGCCGCTCAAGCGTGGCGCGGCGTTGCGGAAAACTGCGCGTACGCGCAGTCAGCTCAGGACGCGAGCGGGTAAGTGATCGTCGCGCCCGAACATCGATTGGCGCTCCGGGACCAGACACTCATCGATGCTGCGCCAACCGGCCGCGTCGAATATCACGAGACGTGGCCAGGCGCGTTCCAGTTTCACGTAACCTTGCAGCAAACCGGTTGCCGCGCCCGACATGTTCAAATCGAGCCATTGGGCATTGCAACGCATGTGGACTGTCGCGCCGATCGCATCGCTTGCTTTGAGCGTGATGCCCCGTCGCAGCGCACCGAATGGCTTCAAGGGAATTCCAAGACGCCGGATCGTGGAGGTGCACGCGAGTACCAACAGCAGCCTGTGGTGTCGAAGTCTCCATGGATATGTCGGCAGCGGCAGGCGCAGCAGCAGATCCGACGAAGTGGCGGAATGCGGCAGGCGCCACTCGGCAACGTCAAACGATTCCTCACGATGGGCGAGTCGCGACAGACGACTGCGGCTCAGGCTGATCTGCGTCTCATACGTCAACAGCGCCGCGTGTTTGCGTGCCCGCGATACCGTATCGGAAGCGGACACATGCGTCGCGTTGGCCAGTGCCGGCCCGTGCAGCACATAGCCCAGCCGCATGGCGGTCGCGCTGCCTCGCAGCATCGCCAGATCGAGCATGACCCGCAACGCGCTGTGGTCGGGATGGCGATCGCTCAGCGTGGGCAGAACGACATGAGTCGGGGAAAACCCGGCGATTTCCGCGGCGAGGGACTCTTCGGCATCGCCATCGCGCATCAGGCAATCGGTCAACCCCTGATCCGGCCAGCCCAGAAAACGCACCGAGGCCGCCTCGATGCCGAGAATCGAAGCAGCAGCAAGCGCCTCGCGCCTCCTTCGCTCACCCCAGCGCGCGCGTTCGATCGCGCCGATGTGCCAGCGCCGCTCCAGCCAGCGCTGCGGCCACGGATTGTTGTCGCCGTCGGTAATGAACACCACGCGCACGGCTGCGCCAGCCCCCATCGCGGACTGGATCAGCGTGCCGGCGGCGATGGTTTCATCGTCCGGGTGCGGCGCGAACACCAGGACCCGATGCCCGGCATCGAAATGAAGACGCGTGCTGACCAAGGATGCTCCTCTGCCAAGCCACTCGAACGGAGCCCAGATGCCCCGATACTGTCCAGCCTAACGCAAAATCGACTGGCGCAAAGTACGCTAGCCGGGAGTCGCGGAGATAGCCGCGCTGTTCATCCATTCCGTACCGGTTGTTCGGCATCCGCGATCCGCATCGATGCCAGCCTTGCGCGCAGCAGATCGAGGCGCGGATCAGCGGCCGCTCCGGGTGATATGCGCGCTGCGAGGCTGGCTTCGGGCGTGCGTTGTTGCATCGACGCAGTGTCGATGTCGGCGGCGCGCCGGTAGGCTTCCCGAAAAGGCACACCGCGCGTGGCCTGCTCGATTGCCGCATCTGTTGCGTACATCGCCGGTTCGATCGCAGCGCGCATCGACGCGTTGTTCCAGCGCATCCGTGAAAGCAGGTCCGGCAGCAGCGCAAGCGCGTCCAGGCCGTGCGCGAAGGCGCGCATGAGCGGACCCTTGCTGAACTGAAGTCGCGTTGATAACTCGAGGGCAGCGACAACAACTGCTCGATCTCGATGTCATGACTGACCGCCAGCGCCCCCCCCACTCGCGGCGGCATTGCACCGCGCGGTCTCCAGGTAGTGGTTGTCCAGGAGATAGTCCGCCGTCGGGCACAGCAGCGTCACGTCCATGCCGTAGCGCGTCGCTATCAGCAGTGCCGAATTGGCCACTGCACTGTTCAGCGGGCGCGGGTGCCAGGTCCAGGTCAATACATACCTGCGCCCGGCAAGTTCGCCAAGGTGCTGCTTGAGCGCCATCACGTGCGCAAGCTCCTGGCACGGATGGGTGATCGTCTCGAGATTGATCACCGGCACCCCCGCGTAATGCGAGAACGCGGAGAGGACCGCGTCGCGACGATCCTGTGTCCAATCCTGGAACCGGGGAAGGCGCGCACTCCGATCAGGTCCACGTAGCGGGAAAGCACCCGCGCCACCTCGGCGACGTGTTCCTCCACGGCGCCATCCATTACCGTACCGAATTCGAATTCGATCGGCCACGCATCCTTGCCGGGCATCAGCACGATCGCGTGGTCGCCCAACTGGCGCGCTCCCACCTCGAAACTGGTCCGCGTGCGCAAGGAACTGGCAAAGAAGAGCAGTGCGATCGTCTTGCCTTCCAGCTGGCGCCCGCACGGCGAACGCTTGAACACGTTCGCCTGGTCGATCAGGACATCAAGTTCGTCGCGCGACCAGTCCTGGGT
>JBAVZT010000493.1:0-1602 GCA_049588955.1 Rhodanobacteraceae bacterium
TCGCCGCGATTGGGACGAACTCGTCGATGTCGGCGCTGTGCGTGCCGGCTTCCTCGAGCGCCTTGAGTTCCTCCGGCGTGAATTCGACGTACTGGTCCTTGGCGAATTCGTAGCCCTTGACCATGTCTTCGCGCGCAACCGGGACGCCCTCGAGCGCGCAGACGTATTGCTGCTTGAGGCGCGAGCCGCAACCCTTGTGCAGCAGGTTGAAGGAAATCGTGCGGCTCGCCGCAGTGGCCGAGTAGAGCTTGACGGGAATGGCCACGAGGCCGAACGAAACGGTCAACGACGCAATCGAACGTGCAGCCATGATGGCCTCTCCGATGTTTCAGGACTGGCCGCTCTCCAGGGCGCGCGCCAGATCCTGCTTGCGTTTCAGGGCATCGCTCCAGCGATCGCCCGTCCGGGACAGGCGTGTTATCACATTATCGAGGCGGAAGTCGAGCGGGTGCGCCTTTTCGAGTTCGTCCCAGTTCAGCGGCATGGATACCGGCGCGCCGGCCACGCCGCGCGGGGAATAGGCCACGTTGAGCGTCTTGCCGCGCACGTTCATGTTGTGGTCCATGAAGATCCTGCCGGTGCGCTTCTCCACGCTCCATTCCATCGTGATCGCCTTCGGGTGCAGGCGCATCAGATGGCGGCTGACCAGTTCCGAAACCCTCCGCGTTTCGTCGAAATCCAGCGTGCGCCGGATCGGCACGAACACGTGCAGCCCGGTCTTGCCCGAGGTCTTGACGATCGCCTCGAGCTTCATCTCGGCCAGCAGCTCGCGCAACGCGAAGGCGACTTCCTTGCCTTTCTCGAACGCGACCGTGTTGAGCTCGGGTTCGGCGCCTTTCGCTTCCTTGCCGGAATAGATGTACGGATCGATGTCGAAGATCACGTAATCGGGATAGTTGAGGACGGAGGCCTCGAGTGCTTCGAGCGAACTCGCGTAGTCGGTCGACTTCGATTTCCAATCCGCGCCGACCTTCGCGCGCGAATGCCAGACATGGAATTCGAGCGTGCCCGACTGCGCCAGCCACAACAGCGTCGGCAGGTTGTTGCACAGCAGATAATCGTGCTGCTCGTCCTTGTGCTCGGAGAACACGGTGACGCTTTCGGTGAAATCGGGTCGCGCCTGGGTCCAGTGTTTCTGGAAGAAACGTTGCCCGTCGATGCCGTCCGGCATGCGGATCATCGTCAACGGGCGATCGGCGAGGTGCGGCAGCATCAGCGGCGACACCTGTGCGAGGTAGCGCAGCAGGTCGCGCTTGGTGATCGCATCCTGCTTGAGTGCGTCGTTCGCGGGCCAGTAGACACGCTCGAGATGGGTCAGGCGGATGCGTTCACCGCCGACGGCGAGTGCGAATGCGTTTTTCGGGTTGTCGAGTTGCGCAAGTATCCGGTCGATTTCGGAAGGATCCTGTTCTTTCGCCTTCGTGATCGTCGGTTCCGTACGTGTCGTTGCGGCAATCGAGCTTGCACGCGAATCGATGTCGGACGTTTCCGCCCGGCACACCGTCTTCGGATCAACGTCGTCGCGCAGCCGGAGGAAAACCGGCGCGCGCAACGAACCGTCTTCGGTCCAGTTCTGGAAACGGACCTCGGCGACGAGGTCCG
>JBAVZT010000494.1:0-8626 GCA_049588955.1 Rhodanobacteraceae bacterium
GGTTGAACAATGGCGCGCAGCTGCCACGCCCCACCCGACCCTGGTTGCCGAAACCGGCGGCAAGCCGGCGGCTCAACAGAATACCGCCAAGGGCGGCGGTGCAGCCACGAAGTCTGCCAACTCCGAACGACTTGAGCTGGTACCGCCGAAGGTCGACCGCAACAGTGTGGCCGCGAATCGCCCGGGTGGCGGCAACGCTGCCAGCGCCGCGGCACGCGCCAGTCTCGACGCCGATCTCGCACGCACCAAGGAAGCCCTGAGCAGCAGCAACCAGGAAGCGACGAACCTCAAGTCGCGAGTCAAGGAACTCGAGGACATCAAGAACAAGAACGATCGCCTGCTGAGTCTCAAGAATTCCGAGATTGCCGATCTGCAGGAACAACTCAGGAAGCTGCGCGAGCAGGGCAGCCAAAACGGCGAGACATCCGTTGCCGACCATGCGGCCGCGGCACCGTCAAAGCCGACCTCGAATGAAGGTATCTCCGGCACCACCGCGAGCGGTAATGCGATGCCCACCGGGTCGGTCACGCCTCCCGCTGCACAAGCAACGCCAAATCCGCAAGGCACCGCGCCGACGACGGAATCCTCCGCGACTGCGCCGGAATCGGAAAACGGGCAGCCGCCGTCGGCACCCGTGCCTTCAACCACTGCGGCCTTGCAGCCGCCCGCGGGAACGGCGACGAAGCCTGCCACCGCGACCTCCGGGACGCCGGCGAATGTCGCGACGCCGGTGCAGTCGGAGACGCCGACGATAGTCCGTCCGCGACCGCAGTTCGTGTCGCCATGGTATGCCGCGCTGTGGGTCAAGGTCGCGATCGCAGCCATCCTGCTCTTGCTGGTTTCCGGTCTGTTGCTGTCGCGTCGAACGCGGCCGCAACCCGAAACGCGATCGATTGCGGGCGCATTCGGCGACTCGCCGATCATGGCGACCGAGGAAGAGGGCAAGGACGTCGACGAGAAAGCGGATGACGAGGACACGGAGGAGGATCTGTTGCGCGAGCAGATTCGCCGCGATCCGTACGATCTGGGTGCGCACCTGGAGTTGCTCAGCATCTATTACGCCAGACACGAAGTGGAGGCCTTCGAGACCGCGGCGCAGGAAATGGCCGCCCATGTCGACAATCCGGAAGAGCCCGAATGGCAGCAGGCCAAGGCCATGGGCGAGGAATTGGCACCGGACAATCTGCTGTTCGCCGGCCCCGAGATGACCGCGCACGAAGGCGCGGATGATCAGGACGCTGCACAGTCCGACGAATACACTGTCGGCACTTCGATCGAACCGAGCAGCGCCGAACGCGAGGCGGAGACAGTCATCCTTGCCCCGACCGGCGCGCACTTCCATACCGATCAGCCGACCCGGGCCGAGTCGCCAACCTTGCCGGAATCGACAACGCAACACGCAGAGTCGGAGGCGTTCGACGACGCATCCTTCGATCGGGACGAAGAAGTTCCGGCACTGCGCAGTGAGGCGGAACTGTCGCTGGCAGAGCATGATTTCGGCGAGGATGCGGGTGCGACCCTGCCGCCACTGGAGTTCGAAGGCGATGGTGTCGAGCGTGCGGGCAGCGACGCGGAAACCGAAAACGTTGCGCGCAACGACATCGGGCCGCCAGCAGCGTCCGCACCTGCCGACGAGTTCTTCTCGAGCGACGATGCGGTCGGTACCAAGCTCGATCTGGCCAAGGCCTATCTGGACATGGGGGATCCCGAAGGCGCGCGTTCGATGCTCGAAGAGGTTCTCAACGAGGGCAATGCAACGCAGCAGGAAGACGCGCGCAAGCTCATTGCGGAACTTGGCTAGCAACTTGCGGTTTCGGAACGGCACACGATGCGGAATGGGACAGCCGGAGGCCGCTGGCCACGGATCTCGTTTGACGGTTCCGGTCGGACACGGCTGTCGCGGCTCTCAATGCGCGGTGCGATCCAGGGTCCTTCGGCAACCCGATCCGATTTGATCGGGATGCGTTTGCGTCCGACGATCTTGTTTCTCTTCCCTATCAACTCGCATGCGCTTTGCGCTCGGCATCGAATATGACGGCACCGGTTACTTCGGGTGGCAACGCTTGCGCGAAGGACCGACTTTGCAAGGCGCCGTCGAGTCGGCATTGTCCAGGGTGGCCGACCGGTCAATCGACGTCGTGTGTGCGGGTCGCACCGATGCCGGCGTGCACGCGCGCTGTCAGGTGGTGCATTTCGACTGCGACGTCGAGCGCAGCGATCGGGCCTGGGTGCTTGGATGCAATTCGCTGCTGCCGGGCGCGATCGCGGTTCTCTGGGCATGCCGGGTCGGTATGGAGTTTCACGCGCGCTACAGTGCACACGCGCGCCGCTATCGTTACATCATCCTGAATCGGCCGGTACGTTCTGCCTTGACCTCGCGTTACGTCACCTGGGAACGCGTGCCGCTGGATATCGAGGCCATGCGCCGGGCAGCCGAAACCCTGCAGGGAAGACATGACTTCAGCGCATTTCGCAGCGCCGCGTGCCAGGCGAAATCCGCGGTGCGCGAGGTGCGCGAAATCCTGATAACGCGCGAGGGCGATCGTGTTATTGTCGAGATCGAATCGAACGCATTCCTGCATCACATGGTACGCAATATTGTCGGGTCGTTGTTGCCGATCGGTCGCGGTCGGCAATCACCCGAATGGATTGCCGCGATTCTTGACTCGCGCGACCGGACTCGCGCCGGGCCGACAGCGCCTGCAACGGGTCTGACCTTTATCGGTCCCCGCTATCCGGCGGGTTTCATGCTGCCATCCGAGGTATCGCTGTGAACAGCGATTCCGAGCGAGCGGACGCACGACAAGCCATGGACAACTCGGCAAGAGCACGATCTACTTCGGCAAATGCTGCGGACTGAACCATGAACTGGTTGCAAAAACTCATGACTCCACGTGCGCGAACCCTGAGCAACGGCAAGGGCAAGGTTCCGGAAGGCCTGTGGGAAAAATGCGAAGGCTGCGGCGAGGCGCTGTACCGCCCCGAGCTGGAGCGCAATCTGATGGTCTGTCCGAAGTGTGCGCATCATCACGCCATGCGTGCGCGGGCACGTCTGGGCGCCTTGTTTGACCCGGACAGTGGCGAGGAGTTGTTCGCTGACCTGGAGCCGGTGGATGCGCTCAAGTTCAGGGACTCGAAGAAATACCGCGACCGCATCGCCGCGGCGCAGAAGAGCACCGGCGAGAAAGACGCGCTGGTAGCGATGCAAGGGTTACTGAAAACCCGGCCGCTGGTCGCATGCGCGTTCGAGTTCGCTTACATGGGAGGTTCCATGGGCTCGGTCGTCGGCGAGAAGTTCACGCGCGCCGCCGAACGCTCGCTGGAAGAACGCATTCCACTGGTATGTTTCTCGGCTACCGGCGGCGCACGCATGCAGGAGGGCTTGTTTTCGCTCATGCAGATGGCCAAGACATCCGCTGCGCTTGGGCGCCTGCGTGCGAGCGGCGTGCCTTACATTTCCGTACTGACCCATCCGACCACAGGTGGCGTCTCCGCAAGTCTCGGCATGCTTGGCGATATCAATATTGCCGAGCCCAAGGCATTGATCGGGTTCGCCGGACCGCGTGTGATCGAGCAAACCATGCGCGAAACCCTGCCCGAAGGATTCCAGCGTTCCGAGTTTCTGCTCGCGCATGGCGCCATCGACATGATTCTCGACCGACGCGAGCTGCGCGACAAGCTGGCCGATCTGTTCGCCTTGCTGACGCATCAGCCAAAAGCCGCTTGACCCTTGTGCGTTCCGTCACGACTGCGTCGACGACGGCCGCAGGTAGGATGGGTTGATCGCAGCGATACCCATCGCAGCCAATCCAACCAACTCAACCGCATGGGTATTGCTGCGCTCAACCCATCCTACGAGCACCGGGCAAGTGCACACAGTGCCACTTGCCGAGCGCGCGAGGAGCGCGGGTGTGCCGCTCAATCCACCACCTGCAAATCGCGTCAAACGTTTTTGAGCGCACCGTCCACGATGGCCTGTGCCTCGCCGAGAATGGCCTTCAGGTGTTGCTGATCGCGAAAACTCTCCGCGTAGATCTTGTAGATGTCCTCGGTACCGGAGGGGCGCGCGGCGAACCAGCCATTGGCAGTGCAGACCTTGATTCCGCCGATCGGCTCGTCGTTGCCTGGAGCGCGGCTGAGCACTCCTGTTACCGCGTCGCCGGCGACTTGCTTGATGCTTATCTGTTCCGGTGCAAGTTTCGCGAGCGCCGCCTTTTGTGGGGGTGTGGCCGGAGCCTCCACGCGGTCGGCAAACGTTTCGCCGAGTTCGAGCGCGAGTTGCTTGTAGGCATTGCCTGGATCGATCTGCGTGCGCGCAAGGATTTCCGCCGACAGCAATGCAGCCACGATGCCGTCCTTGTCGGTGGTCCAGGTCGAGCCGTCGCGTCTGGCAAATGATGCACCGGCACTTTCCTCGCCAGCGAAGGCGAGTGCGCCATCGAACAGACCTTCGACAAACCACTTGAAACCGACCGGCACTTCGAACAGGTCGCGCCCGAGGCGTTCTGCGACGCGATCAATCATGCGGCTCGAGACGACGGTCTTGCCGACAGCGGCGTCTTTGCGCCAATCCGAGCGTTGCCTGAACAGATAGTCTATGGCGACCGCGAGATAGTGATTCGCCGGCAGCAGGCCGGCCGATTTCGTGACGATGCCGTGACGATCGTGATCGGTGTCGCAGGCAAACGCGATGTCGTAGCGATCACGCAGGCCGATCAGGCGCTGCATTGCGTAGTGTGAGGACGGATCCATGCGGATTTGCCCGTCCCAGTCCACGGACATGAAGCCGAACCTTGGATCGACTGTCTCACTGACGACATCAAGATCGATATCGTAGCGTTCGGCGATGCGTGCCCAGTAGTGCACGCCCGCACCGCCCATTGGATCGACGCCGAGGTGGATGCCTGCGGCCCGGATCACGTCGAAGTCGATCGCATTGCCCAGATCGCCGACGTACGCATCGACGTAGTCATGCGTGCGGGTGGTGGCAGCTTTCAGCGCCTTCTCGAAATCCACGCGCCTGACTCCATGCAGATGGCGTTCGAGGTAGCTGTTGGCGGCCTTTTCGATCCAGCGTGTTACTGCACCGTCGGCGGGCCCGCCATTGGGCGGGTTGTACTTGAAGCCGCCGTTGTCGGGGGGATTGTGCGAAGGCGTGATGACGATGCCGTCGGCCACCGCATCGTCGCGCACACGGTTGTGGCACAGGATCGCATGCGATATCGCCGGCGTCGGTGTGTATTCGTTATCCGCCGCGATCCGGATTTCGACATGGTTGGCCGCCAGCACTTCCAGCGCGCTGGCGAACGCGGGTGCCGAAAGCGCGTGCGTATCGATGCCGAGGAACAGCGGCCCCGCAATTTCCTCGCGCTTGCGGTAATCACAGATGGCCTGACTGATCGCGAGCACGTGATTCTCGTTGAAGCTCAATTCCAGTGAGGAGCCGCGATGCCCCGACGTACCGAACGCGACACGCTGGGCCTCGATCGACGGATCGGGCCGCTCGCTGAAATAGCGCGTGACCAGACGCGGCACGTCGACCAGTAGCGACGCCGGCGCAGGCTTGCCGGCCAGCGGACTGGTTTTGGAGCTCATGTCGACCTTGCCCGGGACGCGCGGTAGCGCCGTATCAGGGCATTGGTCGAACTGTCGTGGTCGAGCGCCGGCTCATCGGCGCTTTCGAGTTCGGCGCCCGTGCGCTTCGCCAGCACCTTGCCGAGTTCGACGCCCCACTGGTCGAAAGAATCGATATTCCAGATCACGCCCTGGGTGAACACGCTGTGCTCATACAGCGCGATCAGTGCGCCGAGCGTGTGCGGTGTCAGGCGCTCGGCCAATAGGGTATTGGTCGGACGATTGCCCTCGAACACGCGGTGCGGCACCAGCGTCTCGCGCGTGCCTTCGGCGCGGACTTCCCCGGCGGTCTTTCCGAAGGCGAGCGCCTCGGTCTGCGCGATCAGATTGGATATCAACAAATCATGATGGCGGCCGAGCGGATTGAGGCTCCGGCAGAAGCCGATGAAATCGCATGGGATCAGGCGCGTGCCCTGATGAATCAGCTGGTAGAACGAGTGCTGGCCGTTGGTGCCCGGCTCGCCCCAGTAGATCGGTCCGGTTGCATAGTCGACGCCAATGCCGTCGATCGTCACGTGCTTGCCGTTGCTTTCCATCGTCAGTTGCTGCAGATACGCCGGGAACCGCTTGAGATATTGCTCGTAAGGCAATACTGCGACGGTCGACGCGTCGAGAAAATCGGTATTCCAGACAGCCAGCAGGCCGAGCAGGGCAGGAAGATTGCGCTCGAACGGGGTTCTTCGGAAATGCTCGTCCATAGCGTGGAAACCATCGAGCATCGCGCGGAAATTCTCTGCGCCGACGGCAAGCATGGTCGAAAGGCCGATGGCGGATTCCATGGAATAGCGACCACCGACCCAGTCCCAGAATTCAAACATGTTGGCCGTGTCGATTCCGAATTTCGCAACTTCCGCGGCATTGGTCGACACTGCGACGAAATGCCGGGCGATCGCCTTGTCTTCGACCGGCCCATCATCGCCGAGACCGGCCAGACACCATTCGCGCGCCGAATGCGCATTGGTCAGCGTTTCCAGCGTGGTGAAAGTCTTCGAGCAGATGACGAACAGGGTTTCAGCCGCATCGAGATCACGCGTGGCCTCGACGAAATCGGTGCCATCGATGTTGGATACAAAACGAAAGCGCAGGTCGCGCCGGCTGTAGTGGCGCAGAGCCTCGTAGGCCATGACCGGACCGAGATCCGAGCCGCCGATGCCGATGCTCACAACGTTGCGGATGCGCTGCCCGGTGTGCCCGCGCCAGTCGCCGTTGCGCACCTGGTCGCAAAATGCCGCCATGCGATCAAGTACCGCATGGACTTCGGGCACGACATTCTCGCCGTTGACGATGATCGAGGCATCGCGTGGTGCGCGCAGCGCAACATGCAATACCGCGCGTTGCTCGGTGGCATTGATTTTTTCCCCGCTGAACATCGCATCGATGCGCGCGCGCAGACCGCACTCGTCTGCGAGTTGCACCAGCAGCCGCAGGGTTTCGTCCGTGATGCGGTTTTTCGAGTAATCGAGATACAGACCGGCCGCTTCGGCGGAGAGGCGCTCCCCGCGAGCGGGGTCGTCGGCGAAAAACTGGCGCAGGTTGATCCCGGCGATTTCGGCATGATGTGCCTTCAGCGCGGCCCAGGCCGGGCGCTGATCGAGTCGCAGATGTCCGGGTTCCGCATCGTGGTTCATGCGTGGGCGCCGGCCAGTCGCTGGCCCTCCGATGCGATGCATTCGAGCAATTCGTTCCACGATTCGGTAAACGATTCGGCACCTTCGCGTTGCAGTCGTGCGGCCAGCGCGGTGTCATCGATACCGGCATCGTTGAATTCGCCAATTACCGCTTCGGCGTCGCCGCCATCGTCGGCGAGCGCGACCGTGACGCTGCCGTGATCGGCAAATGCGTGCAACGTTTTGTCGGGCATCGTGTTGATCGTGTCGGGCGCGGCGAGCGCGTCGACATACATCGTATCCGATGCGTTCTTGTCCTTGGTTCCGGTGCTGGCCCAGAGCAGACGCTGCGGCATCGCGCCGGCCCCGGCAAGCTTGCGCCAGCGCGGTGATTCGAGAAGATCGCGATAGGCCCGGTAAGTGCGTTTGCCAATCGCGATACCGAGGCGGTTCCTGAGATCCTCGGGCACCTTGTCCTTGACCGCGACATCCCAGCGGCTGATGAACAGCGAAGCAACCGATCCCACGCGCGCATCGAGTCCGGCCGCGATGCGCCGCTCGATTCCGCGCAGGTAGGCTTCGGCGGCAGCGACGTACTGCTCACGCGAGAACAGCAAGGTCACATTGATCGGCACGCCGGCAAAGATGGACTGCTCGATCGCCGGCAGTCCGGCCGGCGTCCCCGGTATCTTTATAAAAAGATTCGGGCGCCCGGCGCGATCGTGCAGCCTCTTCGCCGCCCCGATGGTACGCTCGGTATCGTCGGCGAGCAGTGGCGAAACCTCCAGCGATACCCAGCCGTCCAAACCATCGGTTGTGTCATGGACTTTGCGGAACAGATCCGCCGCGCGCACCAGATCCTCCATTTCGATCTCGACGAACAGTTGCTCGCCGGATCTGCCGGCAGCGGTCTTTTCACGAATTGCCTCGTCATAGACGTCCGCGTCCTTGATCGCGTGATAGAAGATCGTCGGATTGGAGGTGAGCCCGGTGACGCACAGGTCGTCGATGTAGCGCTCGATCGTGCCGTCATCAAGCAGCTCGCGCGTAATATTGTCGAGCCAGAGACTCTGCCCCAGATTGTGCAGCTGGTGGGTCGCTTTCATGCTTGCTCCTGAGTTTCGCAGTTCCATATCGATGCAATCATGGCGCCTGGCGCCGGAATGGCGGCATAACAAGGGTCTTGCGCGTTGCTGTGATTTCCCGTCGCAACATTGTGCGCGCCGTCGGAATGTTTGGCTTCCCTCGCAGATTCCGTTCGCCTCACCTTTGCAGGATGGATTGAGCGCAGCGAAACCCATCGCAACCGGGCGCAACCGCATGGGTATCGCTACGCTCAACCCATCCTACGAGGTTTCGCTTTTCTCGCCTGATGCAATGCTGTC
>JBAVZT010000495.1:0-3638 GCA_049588955.1 Rhodanobacteraceae bacterium
AAGGTTCGGCGCCATCCGATTGCACCCAGCGGAGCAAACACGCAACATGCGCCGGCGCTACCGAAGACTCCTGATTGCCACGGTCGCAGCCGTGATTGCGATCGTGGCGTTGGTGCCGGTCGCGGTCATCGTGTTCGTCGACACCTTTGACTGGAATCGTGCCAGGCCATGGATCGAGCAACGCGCCCAATCGGCCAGCGGACGCCGCGTCGAAATCGATGGATCGATCGATGCGAACTGGTATTGGCAGCGACGCGCGCGTGGCAAGAAGATCTGGTCACCCGGTCTGGCGGCGACCGCTCGCAAGGTGCGCGTCGGCAACCCCGATTGGGCCAAACGCCCGCAGTTCGCGACGGTCGAATCGCTGCGGGTTGATCTCGCGCTGCTGCCGCTGCTGTGGCATCACCTCGACGTGGTATCGGTGCAACTCGTACACCCCACGGTGGATTTCGAGCGACGCGAGAACGGCGCGAGCACGTGGACCTTCGACAACGCGAAAGGCGCATCCGGCTGGCGCGCCACGTTCGGCGATATCGAGTTCGGCGCGGGGGAGGTTTTTGTTGCGGATGCGACACGCGACCTTGCGCTTCACGCAACCGTCGTTCCCCTCGATGCGCCGATTGCGTTCGGCCGGCATGTCGAAGGCGACGATCCGAGTACACGTCACGACGTGATCGAGCGCGTCGGACGTGCCGCCGCGCAACGCCTGCACAAAGCGGCCCGCCATCGTGCCGAGCGTCACGGTCGGCGACCCGCGCCGCCGCCGTATCTTTTTTCATGGACGGCGCGCGGCACCATGGCGGGTAACGCCGTGAAGGGACAAGGTCGCATCGGCGGCTTGCTTGCCATGACCCATCCGGAACCGTTTCCGCTGCGCGCCGACGTCGAAATCGGCGACACCGAGATTGCACTGACCGGCACGATCACCGACCTGACCAGCCCCGATGCCGTGGACATGCGTCTCTGGATCAGCGGACCGAATCTCGCCCTGCTTTACCCGATTGCAGGCATCACGTTGCCGCAGTCGCGACCCTATGCCACGGTCGGTCGCCTGGCGGGTCGCTTTCATCCGTCACACTCGCGGCTGCGCTATCAGGATTTCACGGCGCGTGTCGGCGGCAGCGATCTTGCCGGCACGTTGAGCTACCGCTCGGGTGAACATCGGCCAAGGCTGACCGGCCACGTCGATTCGAGCCTGCTGCAATTCGGCGATCTCGGGACGCTGGTTGGCGCACCCGCGGACAAGTCGTCGGGCAGGAACGACACGGCGACCGATCGCGTACTCCCCGACGAGCCGTTCGAAGTCGAACGTTGGGGCACGATGGATGCCGACGTCGTATTCACCGGCAAGCGCGTACTGCGCAACAGGGAGCTGCCGATCAGCGATGTGAAAACGCGCATCCGCATGACTTCCGGCGTGCTCACGCTCGATCCATTCACATTCGGCATGGCCGGCGGCAGCATCAGATCGTCCTTGCGCATCGATTCGAATCAGAAACCGCCGCAGGCAAGAATCGCCCTAGATCTGCGCAAGCTCCAACTGAGCCGGTTGTTCGAGAAAACCGCCGGCCTCTCCACCAGCCTCGGCGGAGTCCGCGGCGAGGTGCGACTCGACGGGAGCGGACCGGCAATAGCCGCTATTCTCGGCGCGTCGAACGGTTCGGTGAAACTGCTGATGGGCAACGGCGCAGTCAGCCGCACGCTCATGGAGGAAGCCGGCCTCAACATCATCGGAACGATCGCATCGAAGATCGAAGGCGACCGGCAAATCCGCATTGATTGCGCGGCCGCGGATTTCGAGGCCCGCAATGGGCATGCGACCGCGAAGCTGTTCGTGTTCGACACCGAAAATGCGCTGATCGACATCGACGGTTCGATCGATCTCGGCAGCGAGCGCATCGATCTGACCCTGCACCCGGAGACCAAGGGGCTGCGCGTCATGTCGCTGCGCTCGCCGTTGCACGTCGATGGCACATTCCAGCATGTCGATGTCAGCGTCGACAAGAAGCACCTGCTCACGCGAGCCGGCGGTGCGATCGCGCTCGGCCTTCTGGCCGAGCCACTCGCCGCGCTTGCACCGCTGATCGCGCCGAACAACGGTGAGGACGACGACAGCACCCAAAGTTGCGCGCCGCTGATCGCCGAACTGACCGGTCACGGTGCCGCACCCGACAAGACGACCAGGCCTGCATCGGATGCACGCCGTTGAGGTTGCTCTGGCCAATAGCCACAAGGTATCTGCAAGCCGTATCCACCGAAGACCGACCGCCGCGAGTGGTTCGACACGTTGCGCACCAACGTCGCCGAGGCCAGAGCTCAGCGTCCGGTACGCATTTGCCGGACAACCTGATTTCCGGATTGACTTGGTTTCGCCCCGGGCGTTCAATAGAATCGCCGGGGAAAATCCCGATGATGGAAGCCCCACCTTCCATGCGCGTCCTTGCGATTCTGGCGACGACGGCACTGGTGTCGAATGCAGCCGCATCGATATCGTACGACATCGCGCCCGGAAGACCACGTCCGGATGCGCCCTCGGGGACGCTTGCGTTCTACGGCGAAGTCCCCGACGGGGCCGGTTACGACTACGTCGTTTTTGCCGCCGGCGGCGGTGTGATTGCCCCGTTGGACCGGTTGTTCAGCGCAGGCACTTTCGCGAACGACGATTTCAGCCGCGAATACGCGATCGAGTCGGCGAGCGGAATTCTCGACACCATCGATATCGCAACGGGCGCCGTCACGGCCATCGGGAGCACCGGGCTCGTTGATCCCCGGACCAGCATGCGCTGGGATTCGCACAGCGGTGTGACTTTTGCTGTCGAGCCGATGCCGGACTGCACGGCGAGCTCACTCTATTCGGTCGATCTGGCGTCCGGCGCCGCGACGTTGATCGCTCCGCTCGCCGGGTCCTGCGTCAAGTCGATGGCCATCGATCCGGCCGGCACCATCTATCTGCTCGATATCGCGACCGATGCACTTGAACGCTACGACAGCGACAGCGGCGCAGTCGATCTCGTCGGGCCGCTGGATTTCGATGTCGACGACACCACCAGCATGGACTTCTCCGGCGCCAGTCTCTATGCGGTCAGCGGCGCCGGCGGCAGCAAGGGCGACAATCTGTACATTCTCGACACAACCACCGGACTGTCTCAAATCATCGGAGTAATCGATGTGGAGAACCCGATTACCGCATTCGCCACGGGTGTGCGCAGGCCCGATGCGATTTTTGCCGACGGATTCGATGCGCCCTAGCGTGTTGCTGCACGATCGTTTGGTGCGGCGGTTCATTCGCGCGAGTGTCCGCACGCGCGGCGACCAAACCCGGACATCGCGGTCCCGACGCAACGCAAATCGGGGGATGATCATGCGCAGACGCCCACAAGAAACCCTGCGCGTGGCGGTTTCGTCGTTCGCACTGCTGTGCGGGCTTGTGACCAGTGCAACCGTGTGGCCCCGACCAGCGCTGGTGCGACCAGTCACCGGATCGGCGACCCCCGCGCTCTACGGCGAAGCCCCCGACGGGGCCGGCTACGACTACATCGTCGTGGACGTCGACGGCGTGCAGGTGATCGCACCCTTGACCCGGTTGTTCAGCGCGGGCACCTTCGCGAACAACGACTCCAGCCACGAATACGCGATCG
>JBAVZT010000496.1:0-2304 GCA_049588955.1 Rhodanobacteraceae bacterium
GCCGCTGCGTTCGCCGTGGCCCGGAATGCCTGCCTGGACGGCGCGGCCGTGAGCGCACACGCATCGAGCACGGCCCATTGGCGCGCATCGAAATCCTTTCCGCCAGCCGGGTTCGCCGACAGCGCTCGATACGGAGTCCGAACCGTCGGGCCCCCCGTTCCGCCGCTGCGCCGCATCGCCCATGACGCATCCATCGCCGCGACCGCCGCATCGAGATGAACGTGCCAGATCGACCATTGGTCGTTCGCGGCATCGATCGTCAATACCACGTGCGGCGGAACGGGCGATGCGTTCTCGTGGCTTTGCCAGACCTGTGCATGATTGTCGAACGTGCCTGCCACCGGCATCTCCGCTGCATCCGGGCGGGTGGATGCGGTGGCGGCGGAATGGCGCACCGCCTGGCAGCCGGCTACGCCCGCGGCCGCGCTCAGGACGAATGCCATCGACACGAACAGGAATGCGGGAGCTTTCATCGCGCCATGATAGCCGGGCCGGGCATGATTCGAGCAAGTGGCGTTCCAGCTCATGCTGTCGTTGGGCGCATGATCGCGAAACAAGCGAAGTCGAAGCGCGTCGCATTCGATACCCTTCGACTTCGCTCTGCGGGCCTGCCGCTCGGGGTGAAGGGTATTGGAGCGCGCCGACGCTCAGGCCTGCTTCGGCTTCGATCCTGAAGACGAATGGTTGTTTCTCCATCCGGGGTCGACGCGACCCGATCGCGCGGGATCATATCCGTGCCAGCGCCTGCTCGAGATCGGCAATCAGTACCTCGGGTGACTCAAGCCCGATCGACAGACGCACGAGCGTCAACGGCACAGCGCCGCCGGACGGCGCGATTGGCGCATCGGCCGGAAATACCGCGCAGACCGGAAACGCCAGCGACTCGTAGCCGCCCCAGGACACCGTCATCAGAAAGCGGGCGAGCGCGTCGCAGAAACGCTCGACCGCCGCCACATCCGGTACATCGAGTTCAATGCTGAACAGGCCGCTGACGCCGTGCAACTGGCGCGCGGTGAGCTCGGCTTGCGGGTAATCGTGCGCATGCGGCGCATGAACGCGACGGACTTTCGGATGACCCTCAAGGAACTCGATCACGCGCGGTGTCGTTTCCGCAATGCGCTGCATGCGCAGCGGCAGCGTGCGCAGCCCGCGCAGCATGAGCCACGCATCGTGCGGCGACGGGATCGCCCCGAGCGTCATGAACGGCCCGCCGAATACCTTGCGGATCAGCTCGGCGCTGCCGCACAGAGCGCCACCGACCACATCCGAATGGCCGTTGAGATACTTGGTCGCCGAGTGAGCGACCAGATCGATGCCGAGCGCGAGCGGCGACTGGTGGAGTGGCGAGGCCCAACTGTTGTCGCATAACGTCCGGAGGTTGCGCGCACGGGCAAGCGCTGCCACGGCAGCGAGATCCTGCTGCTCGAATGTCATCGAATTCGGGCTTTCGAGCACGATCAGGCGCGTGGTCTCGACAAGCGCCGCCTCGATATTCGCCGTCTCGCGCGCATCGACGAAACTCGTGCGCACACCGAATGGGGGCAGCAGCTCGCGCAGCAGCGAACGCGTCCAGCTGTACGGCCTCGCAACGCAGACCACATGCTCGCCACCGCGAACGTTGGCAATGACACCTGCCGCGATAGCCGCGACGCCGCTTGCGAACATCAGGCAATCCTCGGCGCCTTCGAGCGCGGCGATTTTCTTGCGCAGGATCTCGATGGTGGGGTTGTTGCCTCGCGTATAAACGTGCTCGCTCAGCTCGTCGCGAAAACCGGCGCGAAACGCCGCAACAGTCGGGAATGCGAAGATCGACGATTGCACGATCGGCGGCGCAACCGCACCGAAATAGCGCTCGCGCTCCTCGCCGAGATGATTGACGATCCAGTCGATGTCCATCAGGTCGGATCAATCGCAAGGGGCACCTGAGACCTCAACCATTCCCCACGTTCCCTTTCAGGAATTCACGCACGGCCGGCGCAAGCTCGGCGTCGGCGAGTGCCAGCGCGATGGTGGCCCGGAGCATGCCGAGCTTGTTGCCGCAATCGAAACGCGTGCCTTCGAAGCGAAACGCCAGCACCGGTTGCTCGGCGAGCAACGCCTCGATCGCGTCGGTGAGTTGAATTTCGCCGCCGGCGCCGGGCGCGGTTTTCTCCAGCAGATCGAAGATGCGTCCGGACAACACATAACGTCCGACGATGCCGAGATTGGACGGCGCATCGGCCGGTTTCGGTTTCTCGACCAGGTGCCTGACCTGCGCTGCACGACCGGAGGCCGCCTTGATATCGACGATACCGTACTTTGCGG
>JBAVZT010000497.1:0-2498 GCA_049588955.1 Rhodanobacteraceae bacterium
CTTGCGCCTTGCCGGCAAGCTGCTTCCACTGTCCCTTGATTTTGTCCTCGTTCAAGATGGTTCTCCTTGGATTTACGTTGGCCAGGCTTGCGAGCTTGAAGGGCGAGCGGGCCGCATTCTCAGCCGCGTGACTTCAATCCGGCCGCATCGACGCTTTTCACGCCTTTCACGCTTTTCGCAACAGCGATGGCCTTCTTGACGGCCAAATCGTTGGCGAGCACGCCAGTGAGCGTCACCGTACCGTCGACAGTGGTCACGCTGATGTTCATGCTCTTTATCCCGTCCGTCGTGGCCAGTTCCGATTTGACTTTCGTGGTAATCCAGGTGTCGGTCACCGGTTGATCGGAATTCATCGTGTCGTCGTTGCTGCCACCCGGCGTCGGCGCCTGCGCGGCTGCGATGGAAGCACAGCCGATGGCAAGGACACTGGCCAGCGCGAGGGTCGAAAGATCCGCAATTCCACGTTTCATGATGAGTCTCCTTGTCTGCTGAATAGCTGCCGGCCTGCGCCGGAATGCTGCAGCATCCGCTGCGGACGCAAACGCTACGCAGGTCAGGCGGACTCTCCGATGAACAACGATATGTTCATGCGGCGTTCGTTCAGAAAAGGCGTTGCGCCAGCACCGATGACTTCGACCCGCTGCCCGCGTTGGCGGATCGCAAGACGTGCCATTCCGTGGGTGCGGAGCGAAAGATGACGATGCTGAAATCAGTGCGCAGGGTCGCACCCTTCCTCGGCGCGCTGCTGGCGTTGCGCGGCAGAGTGCTCGATCGCCTGCATGTCGGCGAGTCCGACCCATTTGAGGTACTTGCCGGCGACCTTGTCGCCAAGCGACTGATCCGTTGCGTAGGCGTCGGCGAATCGTGTGCGATGACAGTCCAGTGGATTGTCCCCGCGTTTCTCGATTTCGGCCCAGCGCGCCTTGCCGGCTTCCTGCGCATTGCGCGGCGTGGCCGGTACGGCAGGCACATGCGGCAAGGCGATCGAGCCGTCCGCATTGAACAGCCGCACGGCGGGCGTCCCGGCAGTGCCAATGCGGGCGCGCATGGTTGCGTGTTCGACGCTGGCGGGTTTCGGTGGGGTTCGTATGCGCGTCTGCGGGGGTGCGATTGCCACCTTGTGCTCGCGCGCCTCGAACTCCGGCGGCACCGGCTCGGGCGGGATCGGAGGCAATGGCGCGGCCGGTTCGATCAAGTCGACCTGGATCGCACCGCTGCGTTCCTCCTTCGGCGCATGCCAGCGCATGCCGACGCTCAAACCGACCAGTTCGAACAGCGTGATGGCGCAGGCGATAGCGAGCCCCAGCAACAGCACGCGCCGATTCGGTGGCAACCGTTCCCAACGCAGGCTGCGTTGCCACGGCCGCCCGTCGTCGGCGAACGACACGAGCCATTCGCCGCGAGCGTCTGCCATTCGCTTGTCGCCGGCATCGCTCGCATCGGTGGAGTGCTGGCGTCGCGAGATCACGGGACTCGGATCGGGGACAAAAAAACGCAAGCAGGATAACGACAGATGCGTAAGCGCCGGTTAACAGGCGCCCACTCCCTTTGCGGTGGTGTGGCGGCGACGCCGCCGGTTACCGGCGCTTGACCCGCATCCGCGATGGCGCAAGTCTATACGCCATCGCTTGAGGGTGACGCAGACGGGCCGGGCGGCCCCTGCCGCGCCACGGGTAAATTACCGTCACAGGAGTCCACAGCATGGCCCACACCACCGATGGCATCCGAAACATCGCGCTCGCCGGTCATGCGGGCGCGGGAAAGACCACGTTGTTCGAGGCGCTGCTGGTGGCCGGCGGCGCGCTCCAGGTCGCCGGAACGATCGAGCGCGGAAGCACCGTATCCGACCAGGATCCGATCGAGAAGGAACGCCAGCATTCGCTCAACACGGCGATTGCCTCGACGGATATCGGCGACGTCCACATCAATCTGATCGATACGCCCGGCTATCCGGAGTTTCGCGGGCCGACGCTGTCGGCGCTCGCGGCCGTCGAAACCGTAGCCATCGTGGTCAACGCCACCATGGGCGTAGAGCATTCCACTCGGCGCCTGATGGACTATGCCAAATCCCGCAAGCTCGCCCGCCTGCTGGTGGTCAACAAGATCGACCACGAAGGTATCGCACTCGAACCGCTGCTCGCATCGCTGCGCGAGGAATTCGGCAAGGAATGCCTGCCGATCAACCTGCCGGCCGATGGCGGCGCAAGCGTCGTCGACTGTTTCTTCAAGCCATCCGGCGCGGCGGATTTCTCGTCGGTCAGCGACGCGCACCAGCAAATCATCGATCAGGTGGTCGAGGTCGATGAAACGGTCATGGATCACTACCTCGATTCGGGCGAGGAAAGCCTCGATCGCGGCGAACTGCATGATGCGTTCGAGCAGTGTCTGCGCGAAGGCCATCTGGTTCCGATCTGCTTCGTGTCCGCGCGCACCGGTGCTGGTGTCAAGGAATTGCTTGCGCTCGCCGACAAGCTGCTGCCGAATCCGAAGGAGGGCAA
>JBAVZT010000498.1:0-2523 GCA_049588955.1 Rhodanobacteraceae bacterium
CGCACCGCGGCGCGCCGCGCGGCGAGGCCAGCGCGACCCTCCCGCCCAGCGCGTTTGTTGCGTTTCTGCAGAATCACGATCAAGTCGGCAACCGCGCGCTCGCCGAGCGCCTCACGCTGCTGGCCGATCCGCAGGCCTTGCATGCGGCGACTGCACTGTTGCTGCTAGCGCCGCAGATTCCATTGATGTGGATGGGACAGGAATGGGATTCGCGTGAACCATTCCACTATTTCACCGATTACTCCTCGCCACTGGCCGAAGCGGTACGCGACGGTCGGCGCCGCGAGTTCGCCACGTTTCCGGCGTTCCGCGACGAAGATGCGCGTCTGGCGATCCCGGATCCGAATGCTTTCGAGACGTACCGAAGCTCCATTCCCGATTTCGAAGCGGCCAGTCGCGGCGAAGGCGCGTTGGCGGTCTCCCGCTGCCGCGAGTTGCTTGCCTTGCGCGAAAGGCACATCACCCCGCATCTGTCCACGGTACGGATCATCGATTCACGTGCACTCGGTTCCGCCGCCGTCCTCGCGCGCTGGCGTCTTGCGGCCGGTCGCACGTTTTCCATCCAGGTGAATCTGGGCAGTGAGACAGTGCCTTGCGATCCGAACGTGCACGGATCGCTGCTGTACGAAACCCGCAACGGCGCTGTCGACACGCTGCGCAGCGGCAGTCTTGAGCCGTGTACGCTGATCGCGCTGATCGAGACCGGCAACGACGATGTCTGATCGCGAGCTCGCCGACCTCGCGACGGAACTTGGTGTCCAGACTCGCTGGACCGACGTGAATGGGCGGGAACAAATCGTGTCCTGCGAGGCGCTGCGCGCCATCGTTTGCGCACTCGGTTTTGCGTGCGCTTCGGAGCGGCAGATCGCGCAAGGCCGCGAACGCATTCGCGAGCTTCAAACGATGCACGATATGCCCGCGCTCTTCACGGCGACCGTCGGGCAACCGATCGAACTGGATCGCGTATCGGACCGCACCGGTGTGCGAGCGGGCGCACGCTACCGCATCGAACTCGAGGACGGCCGTACACTCGATGGGCGCGTCGTGTCCGGAGCGCGCCCGCAACTGGCTCCGATCGATGAACCCGGATATCACCGATTGCAAGTCGGCGAGGCCGCAACGCTTGTCGCCGTCGCGCCCAGGCGCTGCTTCTCGATCGCCGATATCGCGCCTGGAGACCGCAAGCATTGGGGACTCGCCGCGCAGATCTATGCGCTCAAGCGCAACGGCGATGGCGGCATCGGCGATTTCACGGCGCTAGCCAACCTTGCGCAACTTGCCGCCGATGCGGGAGCCGATGCGCTCGCGATGAGTCCGGTGCACGCCATGTTCAGCGCGGCACCCGAGCGGCGCAGTCCATATTCGCCATCGAGCCGCCGTTTTCTCAACGCGCTCCTGGTCGATCCGGGCGAGCGCTTCGGCAACCACGACGTGCCTGCGGCGACGGACGGGCTGGATGCCACGCCCGATCCCGAATCCGCGTCGATCATCGACTGGCCACGCTCCGGAGCCCGCACGCTCGCGACCTTGCGCGCGCGGTATGACCGTGTCATCGGCCACGATGCGCGTGCAAGCGCCGAGTTCGATGCGTTCCGGACCCGCGCCGGCGCCGCGCTCGAACGTCATGCGCGCTTCGAGACCCTGCACGAACGCAATCGCCCGGGCGGCCGCGACGACTGGCGCGAATGGCCCGCCGGTGATCTTGAATCGATTTCCCTCCCGCTGTCGCCGCACGACGCGCGCGACATCGGGTTTCACGCGTTCCTGCAATGGCTGGCCGCACGCGGACTGGAACAAGCGCAGCGCAGCGCATGCGACGGCGGCATGGCGCTCGGTCTGATCGCGGATCTCGCAGTCGGTTCGGATCCGGGCGGCAGCGATGCATGGGCGCTCGGCGAGGAGATGCTCGGCGAACTCACGATCGGCGCGCCGCCGGACTATTTCAACGTGGGTGGACAGAACTGGGGGCTCAGCGCTTTTTCGCCGATGGGTTTGCGCAATCACGGATTTCGCGGGTTCATCGATACCCTGCGCGCCGCGATGCGATACAGCGGCGGCGTGCGCATCGATCACGTCATGAGTCTTGTGCGGCTCTGGGTGGTCCCGCGCGGAGCGGCGGCGCTCGACGGCGCCTACCTTGCATATCCGATGCGGGATCTGGTGCGTCTGATCGCACTCGAATCGCTGCGCCACCGCGCCATCGTGATCGGCGAGGACCTCGGAGTGGTTCCGCACGGCTTCCGCGAACAGATGCAGCGCGCCGGCATGCTGGGTACCGACACGCTGGTCTTCATGCGCGACCCGCACGGCGCATTCCTGCCCCCTGATCACTGGCGATGCAATGCAGCCGCCATGACCACCACACACGACCTGCCGACACTGGCCGGTTGGTGGAGCGGGCACGATATCGACGTGCGCGAGAAGATCGGCCTGCTCGACGCTGCGACCGGAGCAGACGAACGCGCACGCCGGGCGACCGATCGCGACCAGCTCGCCTGCGCGATTCGCGATGCGCTGGGGCGC
>JBAVZT010000499.1:0-7149 GCA_049588955.1 Rhodanobacteraceae bacterium
GCGCAGTGCCGGCGCGAAGCACTCGTCGTGCTCGCGGCCGGCCCATGCGCTCGCACCGGGCTCGCCGGCCACGATCACGCAGAAGATGCGATCGGCGCGGCCGAGCCGCTGGAACGCGCGGATTTCCTCGTCGACCCAGTGCGATTGTGCCGAATGCGGCGAGCAGATCACGATCAGGCATGCCGATTGCGAAAGCACGTCGTTGACTTCGCGGCTGAGGTCGGTCGCGCTCGGCAATTCGTCGCGATCGCGGAAGATCGGCACGAGGCGTGGTGGAATCACGCCGGCTTCGGTCTTGAGGCCGACCAGACGCGCCGGGACCGCATAGGTTTCGAGCGCACGCTGCAACCAGTCCGCCCAGCCGCTGTCACGGTGGCTGTAGCTGATGAAGGCGCGATAGCGAAATGTCTCGGCGTGTGCGGAGGCGGGCGATGTCATCTCAGCCCTTCCGCGACCTTGCGCGAATCGGCCGACTGCTGCGCGCGAAGGACCGCAGTCAGGTGTGGCGCAAGGCGCAAGCGTCGTGCCCGGCGGATCCGATGCGATACGAATCTCCGCTCAGCCCGCGTGGGGATATGCCGACCGAGGCGGATCAAGGCACCGCGGTCGAGACCGACGATGGCAACAGACTGCGTCATTCAGAGCCCCCGTACCCCGAATCCGTGGGAACGAAAGTCACACACAACGCCTGCCGCGTGTTCGATGCGTTCGAAATCAGTTCCGAACGACACATGTCAGCGACGCCGATGAGCCTAGCAAAAAGTGCGAACCACGTCCGATTTTTGTTTTCCGGTTCGCACCGGGGCGGACGGCTTGCCTGGGCGCGAGGCATCGGATCGAATCCGGGCACGTCTTGCTGCCACCAGACCACTCGGCACGCTGATCCGCAAGCGCGAATTCGATACCGAGCCTCGTCCTGTGGAAAGGGCACCGAAAGGCGGCATGCCTAGTGTGCCCACCATGTCGGTCTCGCCAGCAACCGCAGGTACAAGCGCGTCGGAGTGGGTAATCCTGTGCGATTTCGACGGCACGATTGCCATCGAGGACGTCACCGACGCCCTGTTGAAGCGGTTTGCCCTTCCCGGTTGGGAACGCCTGGAGCAGGACTGGTGCGACGGTCGCATCGGCTCGCGCCAATGCATGGCCGGTCAGGTCGCCTTGCTCGATGCGGAGCGCGGCGAATTGGACAGCCTGATCGACAAGGTATCGATCGATCCGGATTTCCGCGCGTTCGTCGAGGAGGCGCGGCGGTTTCGCATGCCACTGTGCGTCGTCAGCGACGGTCTGGATTATGCGATTGCACGCATCCTTGCGCGCCATGGCCTCGGACAGCTGCCGATCATCGCCAATCGCCTGGTCGCGAACGGAGCGCGCCGCTGGCGCCTGCAATCGCCGCACGCCGTCGCGCGCTGCCGCAGCAACAGCGGCACCTGCAAGTGCTCGTGCGCGGATCGGCAACGCCGCGGTCGGCATCGCGCGCTGCTGATCGGCGATGGTCGTTCCGATTTTTGCGCGGCCGAGAGTGCCGATCTGGTATTTGCCAAATCGCATCTGCTTGATCACTGCCGTGTGGCCGGAATCGCGCACCGGCCGATCGAGAATTTTCGCGACGCGCTGGCGCTGCTGCCCGGACTGTACGGCACCGGGTTGCTGCCTGCCGCCGGTGACCCGACCGATCCCCTTTCCTTGCGAGTACGCATGGCATGAACAGTACCGTTGCATCCTTGCAGGCGGTTGCATGCGCCGATATCGACGCCGCCTTGCTGGCCGACGAAGCCCGTTATTGTTCGTTCGGCGACACCGTGCATTATTGCGAACCGCCGAAGATATTCACCCGCTGTGAAGGCAGTTATCTTTACGACAGCGCGCAGACGCCGTTTCTGGATCTGCAGATGTGGTACTCGGCCGTCAACTTCGGGTACGCCAACAAACGCCTGAACGATGCACTGAAGCGCCAGATCGATACCTTGCCGCAGGTTGCCAGTCAGTATCTGCATCCGAGCAAGATCGAGCTGGCGCGCTTGCTCGCCGAGGATGCCGAGCGCAAATGGGGGCGCAAGGGGCGCATTCACTTCAATGTCGGTGGCTCGCAATCGGTCGAGGATTCGCTGAAGCTGGTGCGCAATGCCAGCGGCGGCAAGAGCCTCGTGTTTGCTTTCGAGGGTGGCTACCACGGACGCACACTCGGCGCGTCGGCCATCACATCGTCGTACCGTTATCGCCGCCGTTACGGGCATTTCGATCGCGCCCAATTCATCGAATTTCCGTATCACTTCCGCGGCCCCAGAGGCATGTCGAAAGAGGATTACGGCGAGTACTGCGTGAATCGGTTCGCTCGCTTGTTCGAGACCGAATACAACGGCGTGTGGGATCCGAAGGCCGGACAATGCGAGTACGCCGCATTCTACGTCGAGCCGATTCAGGGCACCGGTGGCTACGTGATTCCGCCGCCGAATTTTTTTCGCGGGCTCAAGAAGGTGCTCGACCAGTACGGCATCCTGCTGGTCGTCGATGAAATCCAGATGGGGTTTTTCCGCACCGGCAAGCTATGGGCGATCGAGCATTTCGATGTGCGGCCCGACGTGCTGGTGTTCGGCAAGGCCCTGACCAACGGGCTCAATCCACTGGCCGGCATCTGGGCGCGCGAGGAGCTGATCAATCCGACGGCATTCCCGCCCGGTTCGACGCACTCGACGTTCGCATCCAATCCGCTGGGCACGGCGGTGGGTCTTGAAACCATGCGCATGCTGGCCGAATGCGATTACGAATCGATGGTGATGGCCAAGGGGGCGCATTTCCTGGACGGTCTTCGCGATCTGCAGAAGCGGCATGCCGAGATCGGCGATGTCGACGGTCTCGGTCTCGCGCTGCGTGCGGAAATCTGCGAGGCGGATGGTTTCACCCCGAATCGCGCATTGCTCGATTGCATGGTCGACATCGGGCTTGCCGGCGAACTCGATCACAACGGTCGCAAGATGGGTCTGGTACTGGATGTCGGCGGCTACTACAAGAACGTGATCACGCTGGCGCCATCGCTGCATATCTCGTCCGAGGAAATCGATCTTGCCCTGGCTTTGCTCGATCAGTTGCTGACGCGCGCCAAGCGCGCGTCCTGAACGCACTCGGGAGTGCGCCGCGCGTCACTATTGCGGACCCGTGCTCACTCATGGAAGCGTTTCAACGCCAGCACCGCATTCAGTCCACCGAAAGCGAACGAGTTGGACAAGGCCGCGCGCACGCGCCGTTCACGAGGCTGATTGGGCACATAGTCGAGGTCGCACTCGGGGTCGGCATCGATGAAGTTGGCGGTCGGCGGCACTACATCCTCGCGCAAGGCCCCGAGCACCGCCACCAGTTCCAGCGCTCCGGCCGCGCCGAGCGCGTGACCGTGCACCGCCTTGGTCGAGGACACCGCCAGCCGGTCGGCGTGCGCACCAAAGGTCTGGCGGATGGCGCGCGTTTCAGTGGGGTCATTGGCTGCTGTGCCGGTGCCGTGGGCGTTGATGCAATCGATATCCGTCGGATCCAGTCCGGCGTCGACCAGCGCCGCATGCATCGATTGCGCGGCACCGTCGACCGAGGGCATCACCATGTCGGCGGCATCGGCGGACAGGCCGGCGCCGGCGAATTCGGCCAGGATATCGGCGCCGCGGGCACGCGCATGTTGAACCTCTTCGAGCACGAACATCGCGGCGCCTTCACCCAGCACCAAGCCACGACGCTGCTTGCAGAACGGCCGGCAGGTATCGTCGGCGAGCACGCGCATGGCTTCCCATGCCAGCAGCACACCGTAGGTGATGCATGCCTCGCTGCCGCCGGCCAGGGCGGCTTCGGCCTGACCGCTACGCACCAGCGCCAGCGCCTGGGCCAGCGCATGGTTGGACGAGGCGCAGGCACTGGAAACGGCGAACGTCGGTCCGCGCAGGCCGAACTCGATGCCTACCTGCGATGCCGGTGCGTTGGCCATCCTGCGCACGATGGTGAACGGATGCAGGCGCGCACTGCCATCCCGGTAAACGCGCCGCGAACTTTCATCGTTGGTTTGTTCGCCGCCGACGCCGGTGCCGATCACGCAGGCCGTGCGCCGACCCAGTTCATCGGCTCGAAAATCCAGTCCGGACTGGGTCACCGCCTCGCGCGCTGCCACCAGAGCGAATTGCGTGACGCGATCGAGCAGCGGCAGTTGCTTGCTGTTGAAATGCGCAGCCGGCTCGAAGTCGCGCACCTGGGCGGCAACCTGAACGCGCGTCGCGGTGTCCTCGAATCCGCTCAATGCGGCGATCGCCGAGCGTCCGTCCCGCATTCCCTGCCAGCACTGGGCAGCATCGTGGCCGAGCGCGCTGATCGCGCCCATGCCGGTGACGACTACGCGACGCATGCCTTGACCGAGTGGATCATCGCGCTGCGCTCAGTCGACCGGCGTGGCGTTGCCCTTGGCGGCGAGCGCGGTTTCGACGGCCTTGACCAGGCCTTGTGCGGTGTCGGTGTCGAAATCGGGGTCGCGGTCGGGCAGCGTAATATCGAAGTGCTCCTCGATATCGAAGATGATCTCGATCGCTTCCAGCGAATCGATGCCCATGTCGGTGAGGGTGGATTCGGGTTTGAGCGTGGCGACGTCCACGTCGGCATGCTTGGCGACGATGTCGAGTATCTGTTGCTGGACGGTTGCGCTCATCGTGAAAATCCCTGGAAAAAAAAAGCGTCGCAACATCCGCTCACGGCAGTCTACCCTGCGCTGTGTCGGATGTCTGCGCGGTGCGCGCCAATGTGGTCAGCACCGGCAATCTAGGTGGCGAACCTTGCGCATGCCTTTCGCAAACCAGCTCGAACCGGAGATCCTGCTGCGCCAGTTCATGGCACATCCGCCGCACGGCTTCATCGTGGACGCGTCGGTCGCCGGCGTACCCAGTTTCACGACCCGTTTTGACCTGCTGACCACGGCGGCGCCAGCGCTGCAACGCCGCGTGCGCGCACTGCCCGGCTACCGGCACTGTGCCGCGCTGTTGCGTCCGCGAACGCGCTTCATCGGTACCACGGTATCAGAATATGCGCTGTTTCCGCGCGCCGCTGATGCGAAAGGGCTGGCCAACCTGCTGGTGGATGCCTATGCGCACGAACAAGCGTTTCTGATCGTCAAGGATTTGCCGCATGCTTCGCCGTTGCTGGACGAGAGCGAGAATGCCTGGGCGGATACCTTCACGGCGGCGTGCATCGAACGCGGTTTCGTGATCCTGGAAGGGCAGGCATTGGCCTGGGTGCCGATTGATTTCGACCACAGCGATGCGTATCTGGCGCGATTGTCGCGCGGCGCGCGAAGGGATGTCCGCCGCAAGCTGCGCATGCGCGCGCAACTGGAGGTGCAGACACTGCCGACTGGCAGTGCCTATTTTGCGGACGCACGGGTACGCGCCGAGTTTTATCAGCTGTACTGCAATGTGTTTGCCCAGAGCGATATTCACTTCGACCGTTTGAGCGAGGCGTTTCTGGATGCGGTGTTGTGCGAGGCGTGCAGCGGCGGCTTGGTCTTCGTCTATCGTTGCGGTGAGGAGCTGGTTGGTTGGAACCTCTGCTATGCGCAAGCGGGCGTGCTGATCGACAAGTATGTCGGCTTTTCCTACCCGCGCGCGCGCGATCTCAATCTGTATGTGGTCAGCTGGATGCACAATCTGGAGTTCGCGCGTTTGCAAGGCCTGCGCTGCTACGTCGCCGGCTGGACCGATCCGGCGATCAAGGCGCATCTTGGTGCGCGACTGACCTTTACTCGTCATCTGGTACGACCGCGCAGTCGCGTGGTACGCATGGCGCTGCAGCGGCTGGCGCGTCATTTCGAGAGCGACTCTCGATTGTTCGAGGAACAACGGCGCCATGCAACCGGTCACGCTTGATCTGGACGGCTCGCTGGGACCGATGCCGGGCGGCCGTGTGTTGGCGTTGCGTGGGCACGCCGGTACGCTTCGTTTTGCCTGCAGTTCGCGTGCTTTGCGCCGATTCGCCGCCAATCTGGAAAACGACATGCCTTCCGAGCACGGCACGGTTTTCACGGGCAGCGGCGATTTCCACCACCTCAGCCTGCCGTTGATCGCGCGCGCGGCGAAGCGGCACGGCCCATTGCAGGTGGTGGTATTCGACAATCACCCGGACAACATGCGCTTTGCCTTCGGCGTCCACTGCGGCTCCTGGGTGCGACGTGCGGCTGCGCTGCCGGGTGTGGCGCATGTGCACTTGGTCGGAATCACGTCGAACGACATCGGTCTCGCGCATGCCTGGGAAAATCGCCTGCGGCCCCTGTTTGCGCGCCGGTTGACCTATTGGTCGTGCGGTGTCGACACGAGCTGGGCGCGAAGGATCGGTTTGCGGCACGCGTGTCGCGCGTTCGACGACATGCAGGATCTGTTGCAGGCATTCGCCGCGACAATGGCCATCAGCACACAACCGGTTTACCTGTCCATCGACAAGGACGTGCTCAGTATCGACGATGCGCGCACCAACTGGGACCAGGGCCGCATGCGTGAGCATGAACTGGTCGCCGCGATCACGGCACTGCGCGGACGCATCGTCGACAGCGACATCACCGGCGAAGTTTCGGAGGCACGGTATCGGCAATGGTGGAAACGTGCCTTGACCGCGCTCGATCGGCAACCGTCGATTCCGGCCGAATGCCTGCGCCGCTGGCAGGCTGATCAACATGCGTTGAATCTGCGTCTGCTGCCGGTGATCGACGCCGCACATGCGCGCGCGGCGAACTGAAAGCTCGTCGCCGGCCTGGAGCGGTTGACTACAGTTCAATTCGCATGCGCACAGACTTCAGCGAGTACGGCGACAATGCGTGCGAAGCGGGCGTCGTCCAGCCACAGGCTGTTGCCGATGGTCAGGCTGCGCGCTGCGAATTCGCGCGCATTCGGCACATCGGCAGCGCCGACAACGCCACCCAGAAAGTCGTAGTCGGGCAGTGCATGCACAAACAGGCAGCTGATGCCGAGTCCGCTGCGCCACAGTCTTGCCAGCGCGGCCTCGCGCGCGCGCGAATCGGGCAGCAGCAGCAGCAGCAAGGGCCAGGTGCCTCGTGCACCGTTGCTGTCGTCCAGCACCTGCAAGTTGGCTATTTCGTGCAGCCGCGGCAGGCGTCGTTGCGCCTGCGCACTCGTGGCC
>JBAVZT010000500.1:0-1991 GCA_049588955.1 Rhodanobacteraceae bacterium
CTTCACGACACTGCCCGGCGTCAGCGTGGTCGGTGGCGTGAACGGTCTGCCACTGACCGGCAACGGTGCCGACGGCTCGTTCTGGGACGGCAGCGTGACCGATTTCAAGCACGCGACCTCGTCGAACACGATCGGACACGCGGAATTCCGCGTCGCGACGCCGGACTATTTCAAGGCCGCCGGCATCAAGCTGCTGCGCGGACGCAGCTTCGACGCGCGCGACCGCCCCGATAGTGAAAACGTCGCCGTGATCAGTGCCACCGCCGCGCACGCGACCTGGGGCAACGCCGACCCGATCGGCAAGCGCATTCAGTTCGGCAACATGGACGGCGACCTGCGCGTACTCACCATCGTCGGCGTCGCCGGCGATGTGCATGAACGTCACCTCGATCGCGCACCGTTGGGGACCGTCTATGTCGATCTGGATCAGCGCCCGTTGACCGCTGCCATGTTCGACATCGTCGTGCGTTCGAGCCTGCCGCTGACCACGCTCGGTGGTGAGCTGCGCGGCAAACTGCAACGACTCGCGAGTGACATTCCCTATCGTATTTCTCCGCTGTCCGAAGTGCGTGCGTCGGCGCTCGCGGACCGGCGTTTCAGCCTGGTGTTGCTCGGCGCGTTCTCGGCGGTCGCGTTCGTCCTCGCGATCGGCGGCTTGTACGGACTGATGGCCTTCGCGGTCGGTGAGCGCCAGCACGAATTCGCCTTGCGTCAGGCCCTCGGCTCGTCGCGGCAGCGCATCGCCCAACTGGTGGTCGGCCGCGGTCTTGGCATCGGCGGCATCGGCATCGGATTCGGACTGATTCTGTCGCTGTTCGCTGCGCGTGCGGCGCGCAGTCTGCTGTACGGCGTGCCGGCCGACGATCCATGGACGCTGATCGGCGTGAGCGTGCTGTTGCTCGCGACTCTTCTGCTCGCCTGCCTGCTGCCGGCTCGCCGCGCTTGCGCGGTGGCACCGCGTGAGGCGCTGTCGTGAGGACTTCCAGGTGAGCGCCCGCGCCGGGCTACCGGCAACTATCCACGTACGAGGTCGGCAGCGACCCGTCAATGCTTCGACAAGATTCCAGCAATACACAGGGAGACCCGATCGATGAACGCGTTCATGCACGAACTCAAGCACGCCGCCCGCGGCATCGGCAGCCAGCCCGGATTTTCGGCGCTGGTTGCCGGCGTTCTCGCGGCTGGACTCGCCTGCGTGATCTACATGCTGATCGCGATCGACAGCTTCGTGTTGCGGCCGCTGCCGTTTCCGCAGGCGCAACAGCTGCTCGGCGCGGGACTCGACGACGGCAGCGACCGCGGCAGCGAACTCGATCCGGTGCGCAGCAATGATCTTGTTCAGTTGCGCCGCCATCTGGGTGGACTCGCTGAAGTCTCGGGATTCGAGTCGGCGACCGTGAACCTGAGCGACCTCGATCGCCCCGAGCGTTACGACGGCGCGTTCGTGACCGGCAATCTGTTCCATGTTCTCGGTGTCGCACCGGTGCTCGGGCGCGATTTCAGCCTGGCCGACGAGCGCGAGGGCGCGCCGCCGGTTGTCATGCTCTCTCACGACCTCTGGGTCAGCCGCTACGGCGCGGATGCGGGTGTGATCGGCCGCCAGGTTCGCGTCAATTCACGTCCGACCACGATCGTGGGGGTGATGCCGGAAGACTTTACCTACCCGCGCCACGAGGTCGTCTGGGTCCCGAAGCACTTCAGCGAAGGCGTCAATACCGACGATGCCTACGCGGTGGTCATGCGTCGCAACGCGAATGTGGGCGACCGTGCGATCGAGACTGCCGTCGGCGCCTGGTTTGCGGATGCGACGAAAGCCGAGCCCGAGCATTTTCGCGGCTTGCGCGCATCGGTCGAACCGCTCGCGATGCTGACGGTCAGTGCGACCACGCGCAGCGTGCTCGACGTGATGCTGGTCGCCGCGCTGCTGGTCCTGCTGATCGCGTGCGCGAACGCGGCCAACCTGCTGTTCACGCGCACGCTCGCGCGACGCC
>JBAVZT010000501.1:0-4927 GCA_049588955.1 Rhodanobacteraceae bacterium
ACCGCTGCCGCCGCCGTCACTCCACGGATCACGCTGCTTGCCACCGCCCGGTTCATTCCATGCCATCGATCGCTACCTCACCGCTAGCAGGCTGCTGAAACGGATTTTCCAGCAGCCTATTTCGGTCCACACCGGCGCGGCGGACTGACACGTTGCCGACAACAGGATTTCAGCCGTCAGATCCGCCAGTTCGCATCGCGGGTTGACCATAGCCTGTCTTCGCCACCGGGACAGACTTCTGTGCAACCGGTTATCACTCGGCACGTCAGGGCGCCGGCCTGTGGGATTGCTGTCGATTGTACCTGCGCGCCAGCAACGAGGCGAACCGCGGCGCACGGTTCAGTTCATGGCATTCCCGTTTCGCATGCGCGCTCCAAAGCGGCTTCGAGCCATTCACCGTCGCCGCCAGCCAACCCGAACAGGGGCTCGATGCGATTGCGTGGCGCATCGATTTCGACACGCCAGCCAGCTTCGCCGATCTTTTCTGCGATGACGAGGCCGTCCTCATGCAGCCGCGCGTGCAGGCGCGCAGCGCTCGACGGCAATTGCAGTATGGTATGGATTCTGGTGGCCGCGAGCTCCTGCTCGATGGCGCGCCGCAGCAGGTCGAGCCCGCGATCGTCTCGTGCCGACACACTGACCTGCAGCACTTCGCCGCCATTGATGCGATCGAGCCGCGGTCGCGCACCTGCGATGCAATCGATCTTGTTGCGCACCAGCACCTGCGGCAGATCGTCGGCGCCGATCTCGGCGAGCACTGCGGACACGTCGGCAATGCGCTGGACGCGCTCGGGATCCGCGGCGTCGATGACATGCAGCAACAGGTCCGCGTCGCGCACCTCGGCCAGCGTCGCGCGGAACGCGGCCACCAGATCGTGCGGCAGATCGCGCACGAAACCAACCGTATCGGCCAGCAGCAGCGGCCCGCAGGCGAGGCCGTCGATACGCCGCAAGGTTGGATCGAGCGTCGCGAACAACTGATCGGCGACGTAGACTCCGGCGCCGCTCAATGCATTGAACAAGGTCGACTTGCCGGCATTGGTGTATCCGACCAGCGCGACGATCGGCAGTGCGGCGCGCCGACGCGAACGGCGCGCCTGTTCGCGCTGCGCTTCAACCCTTTCGAGACGCCGGCCGAGAACCTTCACGCGTTCGGCGAGCAGTCGACGGTCGGTCTCGAGCTGGGTTTCGCCCGGGCCGCGCAAGCCGATGCTGCCGCCGCGCTGACGTTCCAGATGGGTCCAGCCGCGCACCAGGCGCGTCGCCATGTACTTGAGCTGCGCCAGTTCCACCTGCAATTTGCCTTCGTGCGAGCGCGCTCGCTGGGCGAAGATATCGAGGATCAACCCGGTGCGGTCGAGTACGCGACACTCGATGAGCTTTTCCAGATTGCGTTCCTGTACCGGCGTGAGCGCGTGATTGACCAGGATCAGGTCGGCGTCGAGCGTCGTCTTTTGCGCGCGCACCTCTTCGACCTTGCCGCTGCCGAGCAGGAAGCGCGCGTTAGGCCGATCCAGTCGTGCGCTCAGGGAACCGACCACTTCGGCACCGGCCGAGCGCGCGAGATCGGCGAATTCCTCCAGTGCGGCGGGATCGTGTCGGCCCGGCAGCCGCGGCTGCACCAGCAGCGCGCGTTCGCCCTTTTGTTCTCGTTCGAACAGCGTCGGTTACCCGCCGGCAGGCTCGGCCGGCTCGAGCGCGGCGGCGCTCGCATGAGCCGCCGATTCATCGACGCCGGGGCCTGCGATGCGCACATTGCGCGACGGCACCACGGTGGAAATGGCGTGCTTGTAGACCATCTGACTCACCGTGTTGCGCAACAACACGACGAACTGGTCGAACGATTCGACCGTACCCTGCAATTTGATGCCGTTGACCAGATACACCGACACCGGCACACGGTCGCGTCTGAGCGCATTCAGGAATGGATCCTGCAAGGATTGCCCCTTGGACATGATCTTGTTCTCCACTTGCCAACTCCCGAACCGGCAAAATGCGCTACCGAAACGCGGGCGCCCGGTCCAAATATCTGCATAGTAACTGGTTGCCCGGCCGAATAGAATGCGTCAGTTCACGTCATTGCCGGGCGGATCGACCGCCACGGGTCGCCGCACTCTTTCCGCGGTGTAGCGGTCAACAACCTGCAAACGCGGTACCGAGAAAGCCTGCGAGGGCGTGTCGCGCGGTGTCGAAACAGCCGCTCTGATCGGGATCCAGCACTCGCGCATCGATCTCGCCGCGCAACCAGGTGAGCTGACGTCTGGCCAGCTGGCGCGTCGCGAAAATGCCGCGATCGCGCAATGCATGTACCGCAATCTCGCCGCGGATAACCTGCCAGGCCTGACGATATCCGACCGCCCGGACTGCCGGCAGTTCGTGCCCGAGGTCGCCACGTGCGTGAAGCGCACGCACTTCATCCAGCAAGCCGGCATCGAGCATCGCGTCAAAGCGCTTCGCGATGCGTGCATGCAGGCGCTCGCGATCACCCGGAACCAACGCGATCTTGAGCACGCGCCATGGCAGTCGCGCAGCGCGCAGGCCCTGCTGGGAGGACAACGCGACGCCGGTCAACTCGATGACCTCAAGCGCGCGCTGGATCCGCTGGGCATCACCGGGACGGATACGCGCCGCCGCGCGTGGATCGCGCTCGGCGAGACGCGCGTGCATGGCCGGCCATCCGATTTGCTCCGCTTCATCGATCAACGCCTTGCGCAGCGCCGGGTTTGCCGGTGGCAGCGCCGACAACCCGCGTTGCAGCACGCGGAAATACAGGCCGGTGCCGCCGACCAGCAGCGGCACGCGTCCGCGCGCACCGATTTCATCCATTGCGGCGAGCGCATCGCGGCGAAAGCGGGCGGCCGAATACGCCTCGCCGGGATCGCAAATGTCGATCAGCCGATGCGGATGGCGCCGCAACGTGTCGACATCCGGCTTGGCGCTGCCGATGTCGAGTCCGCGATAGACCTGGGCCGAATCGACGCTGATCAGGTCAAGCGGAAACACTTCGGCCAAAGCACAAGCGAGCTCGGTCTTGCCGCTCGCGGTCGGGCCCATGAGAAATATCGCCGACCCGCGCCGGTCGACGTCGTCCGTTCGCACAGCCACCTTATGCCGTCTCTGAAACGCGACCGGCCACGTGTGCGGCCGCCATGTTTACGGCGTCTCGTCGAATCCGTCGGCGAAGATGACATCCGGCACGGACGTGGTGTTGACGACCATGATGATGTGCATGTCGGGATAGCCGATATCCGCAGTCGGCACGGGATCGAGCACATCACAGGACGACGAACTGAAAAAACTTACATGGGTTTCGGGAGACGGCGTCGATCCGATGTAGAACACCCTATTGTCGCCGCTGCCGTCGGGCGTGACGACCTCGACGACGATGTCCGCATTGGTGACGTCATTCAGCGCCCCCGAAACAGGAACATTCACGGTGGTCAACTGCGTGCCGGCGGGCACCGAAACCACGCCACTCCCGAGGAACGCCAGCTGTGAGCGATCGATGGTCTCGGGCGGTACCTGATCGTCGGGTGTCTCGTATACATTGACCGTGACGTCGAGGCCGTTGGTCTGCTCGACACCCACGTCGACGCTCACAAACCGCACAAACGGTCCTATGTCCGGATATTCGGCCAGATAGAAGCGCCGCCAGTAGTGATTCTCGCGCGTGTACAGCGGCGGCACGTGCTGCTGATCGCCGCAGGCGACCGAATTGAGCGCAACCGGAGTAAGGTCGTCGGTCTGCGAAAGCGATACGTCGCCAAGCGGACTCGAAATCGCGCGCAACACGTCGCCGCCGGATGCGTCCGCATGGGCGCTGACAACGACGGCGACAGCTGCCAACAGTGCAGGGGCAAGCTTGTTCATTGCATAGGGTCCAGAGTCGTTGCGGGAGAAACAGCAGGCCTTGGCAACGCGCGGCAGCGCATTGCAGTAGACGCAATCACCGTAAATCTGTCAACCGGCGAACACGCCACGAGCGCTTTCGCGATGGCGCCGACAGGTACGATGCCGGTCGCGACATGACCGGCCACGGCAATCATTATAATCGGCACCCACCGCTGATGCCCACGCCCGCTTGTTCAGGGTCCCCCTACGGAGCATGCCATGCAGACGACAATGAAGGCGCTGGTCAAACGCGATGCCGCCAAGGGCATCTGGCTGGAACAGGTCCCGGTTCCCGAGATCGGCCCGAACGAGGTGCTGATCAAGCTCGAAAAAACCGCCATCTGCGGCACCGATCTGCATATCTACAACTGGGACGCGTGGTCGCAGCGGGTAATCAAGCCGGGCCTGGTGATCGGGCACGAATTCGTCGGCCGCATCGTCGAGCTTGGAGCGGCCGTGCGCGGTTACCGCGTCGGCCAGCGCGTTTCCGCCGAGGGACACATCGTGTGCGGTGTCTGTCGCAACTGTCGCGCAGGCAAACAGCACCTTTGCCCCTACGCGATCGGTATCGGCGTCAACCGCAACGGCGCATTTGCCGAATTCGTCGCGATGCCGGCGTCGAACCTGTGGCCGATTCCGGATCAGATCCCGTCGGAACTCGCCGCGTTTTTCGACCCCTACGGCAACGCGGCGCATTGCGCACTGGAATTCGATCTGATCGGGGAGGACGTGCTGATCACCGGCGCCGGCCCCATCGGCATCATTGCAGCCGGCATCGCCAAGCACGTCGGCGCGCGCAACGTGGTCGTCACCGACGTCAACGACTACCGGCTCAAGCTGGCCGCCGACATGGGCGCGACGCGCGTCGTGAATGTGTCCAGGCAACCGCTAAAAAATGTGGTCAAGGATCTGCATCTCGAAGGGTTCGATGTCGGTCTTGAAATGTCCGGCAACCCCGGTGCATTTGCCGACATGCTCGACAGCATGTATCACGGCGGCAGGATTGCATTGCTCGGCTTGCTGCCCAGTGGCGCCG
>JBAVZT010000502.1:0-9272 GCA_049588955.1 Rhodanobacteraceae bacterium
GCGCCACAGCTGGTCGAGTTCGTCTTTCAATGCCGCGCGTCCGGCAACCGTGATGATTGCAGTCGATGCGGGTCTGGCCGGGCGCCATCGACTCATATCTGATCAAGCAGTGATGGTGGTTGGCCGCCGCACTATTTCTTCGCGATCGATCCCATGACCCCACGCAGGATCTGCCGGCCAAGCTGGCTGCCGATATTTCGCGCCGCAGATTTGGCCAGGGCCTCGATCATGCCCTGACGTCGACCGGTACCGAACAACATGTTCTTCGCGGCACCGAGCCATCCGTGTTGTTCGGTTGCTGCCGTCGATACCGGCGGTGAGGTTACGGCAGGCGCCGCTGCGGCTTGCTGGTCGGCCCGCTCGGCGAGCACCTCGAACGCGGAGGCGCGATCCACCGGCGTATCGTACTTGGCGCCGACCGGCGAGCGTGAACGCACGGCGGCGCGTTCCTCCGGCGTAATCGTGCCGATTCGGCACCCGGGGGAAGCGATGAGAGCGCGCTCGACCGGCAGCGGCACGCCATTCGGCGGCTGCAACGTCGACACCAGCGCTTCCCCGACACCGAGCTCGGAGATGACTGCGGCGACGTCGATCTTCGGGTTCGGCGCGAATGTCTCGGCAGCCGCCTTCACGGCTTTCTGATCGCGTGGCGTGAACGCGCGCAAGGCGTGTTGAATGCGATTGCCCATCTGGCCGAGGATCACGTCGGGTAGATCGTCCGGATTCTGCGAACAGAAATACACGCCGACGCCCTTGGACCGGATCAGACGCACCACCTGGTCCACGCGTTGCTGCAGCGCCGGCGGCGCGTCATTGAAGAGGAGGTGCGCCTCATCGAAGAAGAACACCAATTTGGGCTGGTCGACATCGCCGACTTCGGGCAGTTTCTCGAACAGTTCGGAAAGCATCCACAGAAGAAACGTCGAGTACAGCTTGGGTTTGAGGATCAGTTGATCGGCGGCGAGGATATTGACCACGCCGCGGCCGGACATGTCCTGGCGCATGAAGTCGGCCAGATCGAGCGCCGGCTCGCCGAAGAACGAGTCGCCGCCAGCCTGTTCGATCGAGAGCACTGCGCGCTGGATCGCCGCGATCGACGCGGGCGAAACAAGGCCGTAATGCCTGGAGATAGCTTTTGCATTGTCGTTTGCGAAGTCGAGCAGCGAGCGCAGATCCTTAAGGTCGAGAACCAGCAGGCCCTGCTCGTCAGCGCAACGGAAAATCACCTCGAGCACGCCGGCCTGGATGTCGTTGAGTTCCATGAGACGTCCGAGCAGCGTGGGTCCCATTTCGGATATCGTCGTGCGCACCGGATGACCGAGTTTGCCGTAGATGTCCCAGAACACGACCGGGTCGGCAGCTGGCGTCCACCGAAGGCCGAGCTTGTCGATGCGTGCCTTGAGCCGGTCGTTCATCGCGCCGGGCTGCGACAGCCCGGCCAGATCGCCTTTCACATCGGCAAGAAACACCGGCACGCCCAGTTTTGACAGGCCTTCGGCAAGCAGCATCAACGACACCGATTTGCCGGTGCCGGTGGCGCCCGCGATCATGCCATGACGATTGGCGTAGCGCGCATGCAGATATATCTCGCTCTCGCCCTTGCCAATCAAGATGTCATTCACGGCGTGCTCCCACGGTTGCCTTCGGCATTGTAGCGGCAGCAGCGAAAATCCTCAGGGTTGCTGCCGTCGGCGTCATGGGCGACGCGTTGCATCCCGGATGCCGTCGGTTGCCCCTGCTGCGCAGGCCGGGTAAGTTCGGTCAATTCGGCTTGGAGGACGCAATGCACGATATCCGGTCCAATCTCCTCGCAACTGCGGCTGCAATCGTTCGATTGGTTGCTCCTGGCGCGGCGCTGATGCTATCCGCCTGCGTTGCAACACCGACGCAAAATCCGCAGCCCGAAGGCGCGCGCATCGATGAATCGGCGTTGACCGCGCTGTATGCGGAAATGGACCATGACGTCGCACGTTACGAGGCGGGACTGGCGCTGGTGCGCACCGGCGACGAGGCACATGCGCAAACCGAGATCAAGGCTGCACTGGACGACCTGCGTGCTGCCGCGGCGCGTTGCGGGCAGTTGCCCGGTTGCGACGATCAACGTTTCTTTGCGGCGTTCGACCGGTTGCTCAGGCTGGATGTGGATGGGCTGGCCGAAACGGGCGAAAGCGATACCAATGCGGCGACCCCGGAGGCAACGACCGAAGCCGGCGAGTCCTCGCCGATGATCGCCGCGTTGCCGGAACTCGGGCGTTCGGTCACGCTGCTCAAGGGGCGTCGCCTCGGCGACATCATCGCCCTCAACGGGCCGGTCAAGGCGGCGCTTGAGGAATGGTTGACGCAGTACCGCCCGAATCTGATCGATGCCTATGAGAATTACGAGTACCTGCGTTCCCGCATGTGGCCGGAATACCGCAAGGCGGGATTGCCCGAGGCGGTGCTGTTCGGCATGCTGGCGCAGGAATCGGGTGGCAAGGTGCACGCGGTGTCGCGTTCCGGTGCGGCCGGACCCTTGCAGTTCATGTATGCGACCGGACTTCGATTCGGCCTCGCGACGGTCGATGGTTTCGACGAGCGTTTCGACCCGGCGCTTTCGGCGCGCGCCAATGCGGCGTATCTCAACGAGCAGTTGGCGGTATTCAACGACAACCTCGATCTGGTCCTGGCCGCTTACAACAGCGGCGAGGGGCGCATGCAGCGCATGGTCGAAAATGCGGCCGACACGAGCTTCTGGGATCCGGACATCTATTTCGAGGTCTCGCCCGAGACGCGTCGTTACGTGCCAATGGTACTTGCCGCTGCATGGCTGTTCATGCATCCGCAGCGCTACAACCTGCAATTTCCGAAAATCGACGGGCACCCGGCTCGTATCACGCTCGTCCAGCCGGCCTCGATCGCCGAACTCACCGTTTGTTTCGGTCAGGATGCCGGTCCTCGATCGGGATGGTTTCGCACCCTGCGCAACCTCAATCCGGAACTTGATCCGCAGGAGCGCGAACCGGTGGGAACCCGAATCAACGTACCCAAGTCATTGGAGGACAGCTACGCCGAATCTTGCGCGCACGGCCACTGGGCCAGTCTCGCTGCCGATCTGCATTCAGCGATCGCGCCAGTGCCTCCCCGGAGTTTGGTCAGCCAGCGGCGCCCATCGAGCTACCACGTACGCAGAGGTGACACACTGGCATCGATCGTGCGCAGGCATGGGTGCGGAAGCGTTCGGCGCGTTGCCAGGAACAACGGAATTCGTCCCCCGCGTTACGCCATCCGGGCCGGCCAGACGCTACGCCTGAGCGGTTGCCCCGCACGCTGAGTACCGAACACCCTGGCGGGCAACCCAGGAGAGCCGGTCAAAAAACCGCTCACTCACGTATCAGGCCGCCTGGACGTCCCCCGAACCTGCGCTCGCTCCATCCGCCGGAATTGATTCCCTGAGCGTGCGCAGAGTGCGCATGACCTGCCGATGCAGTTCCTGTTGCTCGCCGAACGGAGAGTCCCGGGTTTCGTGATAAGCGACAACCAGCCACAGCGCCAGGCCGCGCAAGCGCACCTGCAGGTTGTCCGAGTGCACGCGCTCCATGCCGATATCGGTGCCACTGCCCCATGCGCGATACTTTTCCTCGGGCGGTGTTGCGTAAAGATGCGGGAATTCGCACTTCGAGGCATTGGTGAGTTCACGCACGGCCAGCGCGGCCAGTTGCTGGCGGGGCGCGGCCGGCAGCTGGTTGACGACCTGGATGACCTCGCGAAACTGCCGGCGAAGCTGCACGCCGCGAGTGAGCGCGATCAGTCGTGTCAGCAGATGCATCCAATTCTCCCGGTACCGCGCAGCTGCGCTTGCTCGATCAACCAACGACTTCCGAACCGGGCCGGCCCGGGCAAGCAATGCCGTCACCACTTGTGCCTGCGCGCCTATATTGACTCATAAAGCGCAAATTTACACGGTTGGCAATCGTTGCACAGTCACGAAGCGTGACAACGCGCACAGTCAGTGGATCGCGGCACGTCCTGCAAGGCTGCCGATTGGCTCTCCGACCAGGACCCTTCGATTGGCTTCGAGCCCGCGATCGAGGCGCACGGCCCCGTCGGGCAGCAGCACAATGACGGTCGAACCCATGTTGAAGCGGCCCAGTTCGGCACCTTGCGCGAGTCGCACCGGGCGATCACGGTAATCGGTACGACGAATCTGCGAGACACGGGATGGAGTCGCGAGCCCACCCCAGGTTGTCGTTACACTCGATACCAGCATGGCGCCGACGAGGACCACGACAAACGGACCTTCGGCGCCCTCGAAATGGCAGACCAGCCGCTCGTTGCGCGCGAACAATCCCGGAATCGCCGCTACCGTAAATGGTGCGACGCTGAACAGCCGACCCGGCACATGGCATGTTTCCACCAGTGTTCCGGCCAGCGGCATGTGCACCCGATGATAGTCCGGCGGAGCGAGATAGATCGTGACGAATGTGCCATCGCGGTATGCGGCTGCGCCGGTCGTATCCGCGAGCAGTTCGGCAGCGCCGTAATCGTGGTGCTTGGCCTGGAATATACGTCCGTCCCGGATGCCGCCGGCCTGGCTGATGCATCCGTCCGCGGGCGAGACCAGCTTGCCCGGACTCTCGTCGAAATGGCGCGCGCCGGGTTTCAGCGCTCGTGTGAAAAACGCGTTGAAGTTCGCGTACGCGTATCTATCCGGTTGTGCCGCCTCGGCAAGATCGAACCGGTAGCGGCGTGTCATCTGATTGATCAGGAAATTTTTCCAGGGACGCCAGCGCCAGCGGGTCGCCCGATAAACCAGGCGGGACAGCAAACGCTGTGGCGCCAGATGCTGCAACGCCAGCTTCGGCGTCATCCGTGCGGCGTGTTGCGCGCATGAGTCATGGCCCGATTATAGCGAAGCCTCGTCGTGACAGCCGGCCGCGTGCATGATTGCCCCTATACTTTGCGCCCCAGGTTCGGACAATCTCGGACCAGTGTGTTGCTCTCCAGGTCGACATCTCTCCACAACCCGTCAAATCCTCGCGGTGCAAAGACTCGATCATCTCTCACTCAATCGGACGGCGCTCATGGGAGTGAACAGAAGGAATGCATGCCTGCACCTGCACGGATGCATCACGGTGTCGCAGTGACCGCCGAACTCGCCACGATCATCGACGTCATTCGCTACGCCGCGAGCCGGTTTGCCGCTGCCGGATTGTGCTTCGGACACAATGTGGACAACGCGCTCGATGAGGCAACGCAACTGGTGCTGCACGCATTGCATTTGCCGCATGATCTCTCGCCGAGTTGGGGTGTGGCCCGTCTGACCGGTGCGGAGAAGCGCGAGGTGCTGGCGCTGATCGAGCGCCGAATCGACGAGCGGCGGCCAGCGGCCTATCTGATCGGCGAGGCATGGTTTGCAGGACTTGCATTCCTGTGCGATGCGCGCGCACTGGTGCCGCGATCGCCGATCGGCGAATTGATCCAGAACGGGTTTTCGCCCTGGCTCGACGGTCGTTCGGTGAACCGTGCGCTCGATTTGTGTACCGGTTCCGGATGCATCGGCATCGCAATGGCGGTGCACTACCCCGACTGGCAGGTCGATCTGACTGACATCAGCGATTCGGCACTGGCCCTTGCGCGCGAGAACGTCGCTGCGCATCGTGTCGGCGATCGAGTCCGGGTGATCCGATCGGACCTGTTCAGCGGGCTCGTCGGCGAACGCTACGATCTGATCGTCAGCAATCCACCTTATGTAACCGAGCAACAGTATGACGAGTTGCCGCACGAGTACGCGCATGAGCCGGCCCTGGGTCTGCGCGCCGGCCATGACGGACTCGACTTGGTGGTGCGCATGCTTGCCGCTGCGGCCGAGCACCTTGATGAACAAGGCGTGCTGATCGTCGAGGTGGGTGAAAGCGAGCAGGCCCTGACAGCCTTGCTGCCAACGCTGCCTTTCACCTGGATCGAATTCGCGGTCGGTCCGATGGGCGTTTTCGTGCTCGACCGCAAGCAACTCGTCGCGCACGCGGATACGATACGCGTAGCATTCGAAGCGCGAGACCGGGCCATCAACGCGGATTGATCCCTTGGCCAGCAACTCCTTTGGAAAAAGTTTCACCGTTACGACATTCGGCGAAAGCCACGGGCCGGCGATCGGCTGCGTGATCGATGGCTGTCCGCCCGGTATCGCCATCGCGAGCGGTGATTTCGATGGCGATCTCGCGCGCCGCGCGACCGGCCGCAGTCGATACACGTCGCAACGCCGCGAAACCGATCAGGTCGAGATTCTCTCCGGTGTTTTCGAGGGCATCACCACGGGTACGCCAATCGCGTTGCTGATCCGGAATGTGGATGCGCGCAGCCGGGACTATGCCGAACTCGCCGATACGTTTCGTCCGGGCCATGCCGACTATACGTATTGGCACAAGTACGGCGTCCGCGATCACCGCGGTGGTGGCCGTGCCTCGGCGCGCGAAACCACGATGCGGGTCGCTGCCGCCGTCATTGCGAAGAAATGGCTGATCCAACGCCATGGAGTGCGTGTGCGCGGGTATTTGGCGCAAATCGGAACATTGACTCCGCGTGCATTCGACTGGGCTGCGGTCCAGACCAATCCGTTCTTCTGGCCCGATGCGGCGATGGTCGGGGAAATCGAGCAGGCCATCGATGCATTGCGAAAATCCGGTGATTCGATCGGCGCGCGCGTCAACGTCGTCGCCGATGGTCTGCCGCCTGGCTGGGGTGAGCCGGTCTACGGCAAGCTCGATGCCGAACTTGCCGGTGCGATGATGGGCATCAACGCCGTGAAGGGGGTCGAGATCGGCGCCGGTTTCGCAGCGATCAGCCAGCGCGGCAGTGAGCACCGCGACGAAATGACGCCGGCCGGATTCCTCGGCAATCAGGCTGGCGGCATACTCGGCGGCATTTCCACCGGTCAGCCGTTGATGGTGTCGCTCGCATTCAAGCCCACCTCCAGCATCCTCAAACCCGGGCGCAGCGTTGATCGCGCAGGCAACGAGGTCCGGGTGGTGACCAAGGGCCGCCACGATCCCTGCGTCGGCATTCGCGCGACTCCGATTGCCGAAGCGATGGTTGCGCTGACGCTGATCGATCATGCACTACGACATCGTGCCCAGTGTGCCGATGTTGGTGACGTTGCGCCTCTCGTGCCGGGCGGCGGCAGCAAGACGCCCGACCTGCCGATGCAGCGCAAATGAGTGTGCGCCATGATTTGAAGATCGCCGTGGTCGGAGCGACCGGTGTGGTGGGCGAAACTCTTCGGACGATCCTGGCCGAGCGCGCCTTCCCGGTCGGCGAACTCGTGGCGCTCGCAAGCGGGCGTTCGGCCGGCGAGGAGATTCACCATGCCGGCAAGCGCGTAATCGTGCGCGACGTTGCACAGTGCACCTTTGCCGGCGTCGATATCGCATTTTTTTCCGCCGGAGCCGACGTCAGCCGCGAACACGTGCCAAGGGCCACGGCGGCAGGTGCGCTGGTGATCGACAATACGTCGGCGTTTCGCCATGAGGACGACGTTCCACTGGTCGTCAGCGAGGTCAATCCCCACGCCATAGCGCAGTACACCGGGCGCGGCATCATCGCCAACCCGAATTGTTCGACGATGCAGGTCATGGTCGCGCTGGCGCCGATTCATCGTGCGGCCGGGCTCGAGCGAATCAACATCGCGACCTACCAGTCGGTGTCCGGCGCTGGAAGGTCGGGTCTCGACGAACTGGCACGTCAGAGTGCGGACCTGTTGAATTTCCGCGAGATCCGGCCGGCGCGATTTCCGGTCCAGATTGCGTTCAACGTGATTCCGCAGATCGATGAATTCGAGGAAAATGGTTATACCCGTGAAGAGATGAAGATGGTTCGCGAGACCCGCAAGATCCTGGAGGACGAGTCGATTCAGGTTAATCCGACGGCCGTGCGTGTCCCGGTCTTTTACGGTCACGGTGCGGCCTTGCATGTCGAAACCCGGACGCCGATCACGGCGCGACAGGCCCGCTTGCTGCTAGAACGTGCTCCCGGGGTGCACGTAGTGGACACGCAGCAGGCAGGGGGTTATCCGACGCCGGTCAGTCACGCAGCCGGCAAAGATGCGGTCTGGGTAGGTCGTATTCGAGGTGACATCTCGCACCCGCGCGGTCTCGACCTTTGGGTGGTCGCGGATAATCTGCGCAAGGGAGCGGCATTGAATGCAGTGCAGATCGCGGAGAATTTTGTGAAAATGTATCTGTGATACAGAGTTACGATTGTGTTATAACCCAGTTTCTAGGGAGCTTTCGAGGTATCCGGATTTCCGCAGGCCACAGGATGGCTTGCCGGTGAGGCAGGGGCGCAGGTCCTGTTTCGGCTTAGTGGTCGGTTTCGGGCATCTGCTCCGGGAAGGTCAGGACGGAATGTTCAGAGCATGGTTAGCAGGGATCGTCATCATTGCCTTTTTTGGGGGGCACGTTTCATGAAACGACCGTTGCAGATCTCCTTGGCGATTGCGCTGCTTGCGGCCGCGTTCGATGCGTTTGCTCTCGGACTGGGGTCCATTCGTGTTGAATCCGGCCTCGATGAGCCGCTCAAGGCCGAGATCCCGATCATCGAAAGTACTGCGAACGAATCCGCCGGTCTGGTCGTCACGCTCGCGAGCGCCGCGGATTTCGAACGTGTCGGTCTCGATCGCGCGCGCGTCTCGGTACCTCTCGAATTTGTGGTAGCCAAGGACTCGCGCGGTCGGCCGGTCGTCAAGGTCACCAGTGATGTGGCCGTGCGCGAGCCGTTCGTGGATTTTCTGATCGAGGCGAACTGGCCAAAGGGTCGTCTGCTGCGCGAATACACCGCGCTGCTCGACCCGCCCGTGATGGCGCCCGCAACGGGCAGCGTGCGTCAGGCGACCACGTCGCCGAGCCGGTCGCGACCGCCGACCAGTCAGCAACCGCTGCCGCAATCGAAGCCCGTGGCACGTCCGCCGGTACCGTCGACATCGGGGCGGGCAGGCAGGGCAGCGGTTACCGGAGCTGGTTCCGATCAATATGGTCCAGTCGCAGCAGGCGAGACGCTGTCGGAAATCATCCGCAAGACCGGTGGGGATTCGACCGACATGAACCGGATGATGCTGGCCATGCTCAAGGCCAATCCGGACGCCTTTTTCGGCGACAATATCAATAACCTCAAGCGCGGCGCGATCCTGCGCATACCCGGGGCCGGCGAAATCGCGGCGGTAGGTTCGGCTGCCGAGGCGGCGGCACAGGTCCTTGCCCAGGTCGAACAATGGCGTGCCGCTGCGACGCCTCAGCCGACAC
>JBAVZT010000503.1:0-7740 GCA_049588955.1 Rhodanobacteraceae bacterium
CGTGGGCGCCCTTGCGACCGAGCAACGGTTTGAGCAGCAGCGCCAACGCGACGGCCACCATCAGCGCTGCGATCACCACGAATGCAGTTGTCACCAGTCGTCCCCATTGTCAGACGGTTGCACGGCAGCTTCGGCCACGGCGGTCATGCCGCGGCGCCGTCGCCGCACGACACCGAGTACCACGATGGCGCCGATGCCGAAAATCAGCAACGGACCGAACCAGAGTAGCCAGGTTGCCGGTTTGACCGGCGGGTCGTACAGCACGTAATCGTTATAGCGCGAGACCAGGTAACGCTTGATCTCATCATCGCTTTTGCCGTCCTGCATCATCTGGAATATCTGTCCGCGCAGTTGCTTCGCGAGATCCGCCCCGGAATCGGCCAGACTCTCATTCTGGCAGACCAGACAGCGCAGTTGCTTGGTCAGATGCTGAAAGCGCAGTTCCTCGGCGTGATTCTTGAACGGCAGCACGTCAACGGCGATCGCTTGCTGCGCGCACAACGAGACGCACAGCACGGCCAGTACGAGGGCGACAATCCGGATCACGGCGATTCCTTGCGCAACTGTTTGATGGCAGGAATCAACTCGTCGGCAATGAGGTCCGGCGTGAACATGCCGACGCGCTTGTAGCGGATCGTGCCGCGCGCGTCGATCAGAAAGGTCTCCGGCGGACCGTATATGCCGAAGTCGATCGCGACATGTCCGACCTGGTCGGCGATCACAATATCGTAGGGATTGCCGAATTGCGCAAGCCAGCGCTTGGCATCGTTCGCGTCGTCCTTCAGGTCGAGCCCGACCAGCTTGAGGCCGAGCGGTTTGATGTCCTCGGTGAGAATCGGGTGCTCGTACTGGCAGGTGGCGCACCAGCTCGCGAACACGTTCAACAGATACGGCTTGCCGAGCAGCTGCTGGTTGTCGAGCGTCTGTCCGGCATGCAGCAGCAGCGGCAGGTTGAACGCGGGTGCAGGTTTGCCGATCAGCGGCGAGGGCACTTCCCGCGCCTCGTGGTGCTTGTTCCACCAAATGCCGAAACCGAGCAGTGCAGCCAGCAAGACGAAGCCGGTCAGCGGCAACAACCGCGAATTCATGTGCGACCTTCCGCGGCGAGGGCGGCCCGCGCGGGATCCTCGGGCGTGCTTGCAGCCGGTTGCTCGTCGAGCATGTCGTCGACCCGCCGAAAGCGTCGGTCGGCGGCCGCAGTGAAGCCGCCGAGCATCATGAACAACGCGCCGAGCCAGATCCAGCGCACGAACGGCTTGACGTAGACACGCAACGACCATGAACCGTCGATCTTGCCGTTCGCGCCGAGCGGTTCCCCAAGAGCGACATACAGGTCGCGTCCCAGGCCTGGCGCGATCGCCGCCTCGGTCTGAACCTGCGCATTGCGCGTGTACTGGCGTTTCTGCGGATGCAGGACCGTCAGCACCGCGCCATCTCGCAGCACGGTGATGATGCCCTGATCGGCCTGGTAATTCGGCCCTTCGGCATGCTTGACGCCGTCGAAACGGAAGGTCAGTCCGCCCATGTCGACGGTCTGGTTCGGCGCGAGGCGGATATCCTTTTCGATACTGGTAGCCGATGTCACCAGCACACCGGCGAGAAACACCGCGACACCGAAATGCGCGAGGATCATGCCGAGCATTTCCGGTGTGTAGCGTCGCCCGCGCGGCGCGTGGCGCCAGCGCGACAAGGCATACAGCACGATGCCGATACCGACCCAGACCGACGCGACGGTTCCGGCCAGCGCCTTCCATGGAAGCCGTCCGGCGAGGAGCCACGCGATCACGAGCGCGATCGGCACCGCCAGCAAGGCCGGGCGCAAACTCCTGATGGCGACCCGCACGTTGCCCTGACGCCATTTCAGGAACGGGCCGAATGGAAGCAGCAACACCACCGGCAGCATCAGCAGGATGAACATGAACCCGAAATAGGGCGGCCCGACCGAGATGCGCCCGAGATCGAGCGCATCGCCGATCAGAGGATACAACGTGCCGAGCAGCACCATCGCCGCGGCGCACGTGAACAGGAGATTGTTGATCAGGATCGCGGTTTCACGCGAAATCGCCGCGAACGGCTCGCCACCCGAAACCTTCGGTGCGCGCATCGCATAGATCAGCAGCGAGCCCCCGACCACGGTGACCAGGAACGCGAGGATGAACAATCCGCGTTGCGGATCGGACGCGAACGCATGCACGCTGGTCAGCACGCCGGAGCGCACCAGGAAGGTACCGAGCAGCGACAATGAAAACGCGAAGATCGCGAGCAGCAGCGTCCATGCGCGAAACGAGCCGCGTTTCTCGGTCACCGCCTGCGAATGAATCAATGCGGTACCCACCAGCCACGGCATGAACGAGGCGTTCTCGACCGGATCCCAGAACCACCATCCGCCCCAGCCGAGTTCGTAATACGCCCACCACGAGCCGAGTGCGATGCCGAGAGTCAGGAAACCCCAGGCGACGTTGGTCCACGGTCGCGCCCAGCGCACCCAGCGCGTATCCAGCCGGCCACCGAGCAAGGCCGCGATCGCGAACGAAAATGCGACCGAAAAGCCCACGTAACCGGTGTACAGCATCGGCGGATGGATGATCAGCCCCGGATCCTGCAGTACCGGGTTGAGATCGTTGCCGTCCGGGAATGCCGGCAGATGACGCAGGAACGGGTTCGAGGTCAGCACGGTGAACAGCAGAAAACCGAAGCTGATGAAGCCGAGCACACCGAGCACGCGCGCCATGAAGTCCTGCGGCAGACGGCGACTCAGCGTCGCGACTGCGACGGTCCAGATATTGAGGATCAGGAGCCACAACAGCAGCGAGCCCTCGTGTGCGCCCCACACGGCCGAGAACCGGTAATACCACGGCAGCAGCGAGTTGGAGTTTTCAGCGACATAGGCGACCGAGAAATCCTGGGTGACGAACGCGTACGTCAGAATGCCGAACGCCAACGCAATGAATACGGCCTGCCCGGCAACCGCCGGACGCGCGGTCGCCATCAGCGCGCGATCGCCGAGCCAGGCTCCGATGATCGGCAACGCGCACTGCGCGGCGGCGATCAGCAACGCGAGGATAAGGGCGAATTGACCGAGTTCGGGGATCATGGCGAGCCCAGGGCCGAGGGTTGAGGGCCGAGGGCTGGTGCCGGTTGCTCGACGGTTTCGGTCTTTTGCCGCAACGCCGGCGTTTTGACGATCCCGTTACTGAACATCGCGCGCTGCTGGCGGTCCGGCCCTGAGCCCTCGCCCCTCAGCCCTCGTCTTCGCCTTGGCGATTGCGTCGGCGACTTCCTTGGGCATGTAGGTTTCATCGTGCTTGGCCAGCACCTCGGTCGCAACGAAACGGCCATTGCTGAGCGTGCCGGTGGCGATGATGCTTTGCCCTTCGCGGAACAGGTCGGGCAGGATGCCGGTGTAGACGACCGGGAGCTGGTGAAAACGATCGGTCACGACGAAATCCGATTCGAGCGAATTATCGGCGCGCTGAAGCGAATGCTCGAGCACGACTCCTCCAAGACGGAAGGTCGATGCGACCGGTGCGTGTCCGGCATCCACTTCGCTCGGCGAGTACAGGTAGGTCATGTTGCGCTGCAAAGCGAGCACGGTCAGGCTGGTCGCCAGCGCGACCGCGGCCAGGATCAGGCCGATCAGGATCATGCGACGTTTGCGGCTCGGACTCATGTCGAATGCTTGCTTCGTGATAGTTGACGCGTTAGGCGACCGCGGAGTTCCGCAAGGATACGCCTGCGGCTCACCCATGGAGCCAATGCGTCGATCAGCAGCACCACAAGGAACACCGCATAGGCGCTCCACACGTAGCCGCCGTAGCCTCCCATGGCCAGAAAATCAGCCATGCGCAACCTGTGTCGATCGTGTCGCGATGCCGCGTACCCAGTCCTTGCCGACGTCGAGTTCGAGCAGGCCGACGCGGGTGCGCGCAAGCAGGCTGCCGAAAAACCACAGGTGCGTGGCGAGCGCCATCAGCAGCAGCGGCCACAGCATCGACGGCGCCATCTTCGACGGACCGAGCAGCCGTACGGTCTCGCCCTGGTGCAACGTATTCCACCAGTTCACCGAGAAATGCACGATCGGCACATTGACCACGCCGATCAACGCGAGAAACGCCGCTGCGCGTGCCGCCTGACGTCGATCCTCGATCGCATGATAAAGACCGATCACGCCGAGATAGATGAACAGCAGGACGAGTTCCGAGGTCAATCGCGCATCCCAGGTCCACCAGGTCCCCCACATGGGCTTGCCCCAGATCGAACCGGTCACTAGCGTGATGAACGTGAACGCCGCGCCGATCGGGGCGCTTGCCATCGCCAGCACCTCGCTGAGCTTGATGCGCCAGACCAGTGCGATGAACGCGTTCGCCGCCATGAATCCATAGGCAAAAAGGCTCATCCATGCCGACGGGACATGGATGAAGATGATGCGGTACGCATCGCCCTGCTGGTAATCGGCCGGTGCCAGCAGCAGACCGCCATACAGGCCGATCGCACCGAGAATCAGCGCGATGCCGTAGCACCACGGCAGCACGCGGCCGGCCACCCGATAGAACGTCGGTGGCGATCCGAGACGGTGCATCCAGAGCGGAATGAGTTTCATCAATCAAGCGAAATCTTCAATGCCAGCGCCGCGGCCAGCGGCGCGAGTACCAGTGCGAGCGCGAGGCCGGCAGCGAGCCACAGCAATGGGGCCGCATACGGCAGGCCCGCGCCCGCGGCATTGCAGGCGCCGGCACCGAAGATCAGCACCGGCACGTACAGCGGCAGGACCAGAAGCGCGAGCAGCATACCAGAGCGGCGCATGCCGATCGTCAAAGCCACGCACATCGCACCGGTGAGACTGAGCAGCGGCGTCGCCACCACCAGTGCGACGATCATCACTCCTCTCAGCGGTACAGGCAAGTGCAGCAGCTCGGCAAGCAGCGGGCTGATCACGATCAGCGGCAACGCAGTGGTGAGCCAGTGCACGCCGATTCGGCAGCCGAGCAGCAGCGCCAGCGGATGCGGTGACAGCACCAGTTGTTCGAGCGAGCCGTCCTCGTGATCGCCGCGAAACAGGTTGTCGAGCGCGAGCAGGTTGGCGAGCAGGATGGCCACGAAGACAACCGCGGCGGCGATATGTGCGAGTTGGCTCGGTTCCGGCCCGAGCGCGAGAGGAAACAATGCGATGACCATCAGCGCGAACAGAACCGGATTGAGCGTGTCGCCCCGGCGCCGCCAGACCAGCGTCAGGTCACGTCGGATCAGCGCCGCGCACGCGGCCGTTGTCGTTCCTGGTGTCATCGGCAGTGTCTCACCCAGGCGGACTCAGCGCCACGCGTCTTGGGGTGCCGGAGGTCAGCGCATAGGCGCCATGCGAGGTGATCAGCGCCGCGCCACCATGCCGCGTATGCGATTCGAGCAGGCGGTTGACCAGTTTGATGCCCTCCAGATCGAGGTTCGCGTAGGGCTCGTCGAGCAGCCACAACGCCGCCGGTACCAGCCACACACGCGCCAGTGCGACGCGCTTCTTCTGACCCGCGGAAAGGCGTCGTGTGGCAACGTTTTCGTAGCCCGCAAGACCGACACCGGCCAGCGCCGTGACCGGACTGGTGCGTGTGCGAATTCCGCCGAGACCGGCCGCGAAACTCAGGTTTTCCAAAGGCGTCAGATCGTGTTTGAGCCCGGGCTGGTGACCGAGCAGAACCACCTGCTGCGAGAGCCGCGCGAGCGTCAACGGTTGTCCGTTCAGGCGAACCTCGCCCGCGCTCGGTTCGAGCAGACCGGCCAGAACCTTGAGCAGACTGGTCTTGCCCGAGCCGTTGTCGCCTTCTATCAGCACCACTTCGCCCGTGCGCAGCGTGAAATCGAGCGGACCGAAGATCGGCTCGTCGTTGCGCGCGAACTCGAGGGCGCAGGCTTCGAGCAGCGCGGGGCGGTCGTGCGCGTCGTATTCCGTCATGAGGCGCGCATGCTAACCGCAGTCGCGTGGCAGCGCCACGCAGACGACCTGGCGCGAACATGCAGTTCGCGGCAGCAATGCGCGCGATGCCGGGTTCGTTCGAAATCCATGTCCTCACGGACGCTGCGATTCGGCGACAATTCACGCTCCAGGTCACTGGAGCGGGGCCAGACGCCGTTGCACGAGTGTATCGGCGCAATCGAGATCGACATCATCGATATGCTGTTTGCCGTTGGTCAGTTCGCGCAGCAGCTCGGTCTGCGCGGCACCGCGCGCGAAGGCTTGCGCGTACGGCATGCGTGTAAACGAGACCATGGAATAACGCGGCATGAACCGGTCCGGATGACGCGCGGCGAGCAGCCGTGCCAGTTCGCGACGCAGCAGAAATTCCGGATCGGCGACCGAATCTCGCATCTCGACGTAGTTCTCCAGCGCCATCCTCGCGATCGCTTCCGCATTCGGGCGACGACGGCGTTCGAATTCGGTGAAGATCCGGCCGGGATCGTCGCCGTGCGCCTCGAACAGGTCGGCGAGTTCGACCGCGTCCTCAAAGCCGCAGTTCATGCCTTGTCCGTGGAACGGCACGATCGCGTGTGCCGCATCGCCGATCAGAAGCGCGCGTCGGTCCAGATGCCAGCGATCCAGATACAGCGTTGCCAGTTCGCCGACCGGGTTGTGCGCGAAATCGTGCGCGAGATCCGGAATCAGCGGCATCAGATCGGCGAAATCGCGCGCGAACAGGGCGTGCGCGTCGGCCGGCGTACGCACTGTCGCGAAACTCGGATCACCCGTGTTCGGCATGAACAGCGTCACCGTGAAGTTGCCTTCGGCGTTCGGCAGCGCAATGCACATGTAGTTGCCACGCGGCCAGATATGCAGCGCATTGGGTTCGATCGCGAAAAGCGAGGTCTGAGGATCGAGGGCCGAGGGCGGCAAGGCGCGCAAGTTCGCTCCCGCCGTCCCGTGTATTTCAGCCCTCGGCCCTGGGCCCTCGGCCCTCGCTCTTGCCGGAATCTCGAGCTCCTTGTAGCCGTGACCGAGCGGCTCCATGCGCTCACCGAGGTTCACTTCGGCTTTCATCGCGCTGCGCAGCGCCGAACCCGCACCATCGGCGCCGATCACGAACACGCAGCGGTATTCATGCAGGTTGTCGTCGTTGTCGCGAAGTCGCAGTGTCACCGCGTCGGAAAATTGCGCGTTGTCAAGGAGGCGCGAAAAGTGAAAACACGCGCCGGCTCGTTGCGCCGCGTCGATCAACGCAATGTTGAGACCGCCGCGACTGATCGACCAGATCACTTCGGCATCGTCGCGTCCGTAGCGCAGCAATTCGGTGTGGCCATCGAGATGATGCACCATGCGACCGCGCATCATTGTTGCGAGACGCATGACGGTATCGGTCAATCCGGCCTTGCGCAGGCCGTGCAAACCGCGCTCGGCCAGGGCAAGATTGATCGATCGTCCGCCCATGAAGCCCGCCGTACGCGGATCCGGCCTGCGCTCGAACACGTTCACGGCGAGTCCGCGCTGGCTCAGCAGCGTCGCCAGCAATGCGCCGACCAGACCCGCACCGATAATCGTGATTTCAGGTCTGGGGCTCATCGCGGGCCATCCGGTCGGACCTGGCCTGGCATTACCGGGTGGACGCCCTGGCAACGCGCAACGTGCTCATCGGAATCGCGAAATGGACGTCGATCGCCTCGAGACGCGCCATCAGTTCAAAGTTGATCTGCTGCTGGATATCCATGTACAGCGTGTAGTCCGGATCCTGCACCGTATAGACGACTTCGAAGTCGAATGAA
>JBAVZT010000504.1:0-2988 GCA_049588955.1 Rhodanobacteraceae bacterium
CTTTGCGGCCAGCATGCCCGGCAGATGCGCAGCCCCGCCGGCGCCGGCGATGATGACCCTGAGACCCCGCGCCGCCGCCTGCTCGGCGTATTGAAACATCAGGTCGGGTGTGCGATGGGCCGACACGACGCGCTCTTCGTGCGTAACGCGCAGCGTATCGAGCGTCGCGGCCGCATGCTGCAACGTGTCCCAGTCCGAGCGCGAACCCATCACGATGCCGACCAGCGGTCGTTGGGTATTGTGTTCGGTCATGTCCCAACCGTTGAAAAACCGTTATTGTACGCGCAAAGCGATCCGTGATTCAGGAACATCGGCCAATCCCGAAGACATCCGCGATGGACAAACGCCTGCTCGAGATTCTTTGCTGTCCGATGACCCGGGTCGCGGTTCGCTCGCTTACCCGGGGAGAGCTCGAAGCGCTCAACCGAGCGATCGCGGCCGGCACCGTGAGCAATGGCGCCGGGCGCAAACTGGACCGAGCCATCGATGCGGGCCTTGTCACTCGCGACGGCAAGACCGTTTACCGCATCGAAGATGACATTCCCGTCATGCTGGCCGACGAGTCCATTGCGAGCGACCAGGTCGACGGCTTTCCCGATGTCTGACGCTCGAACGGCGGCCTTCTCGCCGGTTCGTCAGAACCGGTTCGCGCAACCACACTCAAACCTGAACTTTCGGCAACGCCAGACCTGCGCAGTTGCCCGCCAGGGTCGCATGTACGCGGCGCCAATGTGATTGATTCAGCATGTTTTTGCATTGCGCCGGCTGCCGCCTGCAACGCCTGGCAGCCCTGGACAGGCGCCCCATACCGTCCGAGTACGTGATCGGCACTTGGCGAACGCCCGACAACACTGCTACCTTGCACCCAATCCCGCGCATTTCATCGTATCGGTTTCGCAAGCGATTGAATGGCGCCGTCGAATCAAATCGGGCGAGGCATCATGAATCCACCCGGCGAAGCACCCAAGGTTGTCGATCTTCAAGAGCATCGGACCGCGCAAACCGAAGGCGGTGATCGACTCGGCGAGCTGCTGCGGAAGGTCCGCAACACCGCGCAGAATCGCCTGAGCGGACTGGTCAGCACGTTGTTCGAGAATGTCGATGACGCGCTTTTCGATCTGGCCGAGAAAGCCGAAAGCAACGCGGTCCAGACGCGTTTTTTCGACGGTATGCGCGAAGTACGCAAGAAGCGCCAACTGGTCGAGCGACGCTTCCACGAACAGGTCGTGCGAACGTTTGCGGCCTTTGCCGTCGGTGAACTCAAGCCGGTCAACCCGGAAGCGACCTCTTCCGGGAATGCGCGTCTGGCGTTGGTCGACGACCGCGAGCTGGAGGAATCGCTTGCCGTGTCGAGCATGGTCAGCAAGACCGAAGGCCGCCTGTCGCGCGGTTTGTATCAGGTCAATCAGCGACTCGCCGTAATCGTCGGCGGCACGCGTGTCGACAACACGACCAATCCGATCGGTCCGGCCATGCTCTGCCAGGGATTCCGCAAGGCGGTCAGCGAGTTCGATCTTGCCATCCAGGTCAAGCTGATTATCTACAAGCTGTTCGACCGTTATGTATTGGCCGGACTCGATGCGCTTTACGAGGACGTCAATGGGGAATTGATCCGCGCCGGCGTGTTGCCGCAAATTCGCCATCGGGTGCCGCACGGGAGCCACGCTCGAGCGGCGTCGGCCGAGGGCGGCAGCGCACACCCCGCGTCGCCCGGACAAGCAAGCGACGAATCAGAGGCTCGCAACGACGCGACAACCAGCGAATTGCAGGTGGAACTTTACAATACCGTATGTTCGCTGCTGGCCCGACGTCACGAATCACCGGCGAACACGCAACGCAATCCAGGCGAATACGCTCGCGGCGTGGCCCCGGGCGATCATGATTCGTGGCTGAGTCCGACTACCCTGTTGAGCGCGCTGAACATCCTGCAGGGACAGGCCAGATCGCACTCGGAACCGGTCGCCGGCAACGCCGAGATTGTCCTGCAACTCAAGCGTGAACTGTATGAAGAGGCGCGTCGTTTCGACGGCGGGACCAAGGCCGCGCGCGCGTCGGCGGCTGACGAGGACACCATCGATCTGGTTGGAATGCTGTTCGAGTACATTCTGCAGGATCGGAATCTGCCGGCGCAGATTCAGGCCCTGCTCGGTCGGTTGCAGATTCCCTATCTCAAGGTCGCGATTGTCGACAAGCACCTGTTCGCGCAAAAGAGCCATCCTGCGCGGCAACTGCTTGATCTTCTCGCAGAGGCCGGCCTCGGCTGGTCGGAGGAGGCGGACGCCGATCACCGTCTGATCGAACGCATCAAGCAATCGGTCACGGCAATCTTGCGCAATTTCGATGACGATGTAAGCGTGTTCGAAAGCGAGCTGTCCGCGTTCGGGGAATTCATGGACCGGCATCGCCGCCGCTCCAGGGTGGCCGAGCAACGCGCATCGGAAACGGCTCGCGGCCGTGAAAAACTGCACGCTGCGCGACACACCGTCGCACGCGAGATCGTGCAGTGCATCGGCGAGCGCCAGCTGCCTGCGGTGGTGCGCGCAGTACTCGCCCGCCCGTGGGCGAATTATCTGGTTCTGACCCTGCTTCGCAACGGTCTGGGTTCGGAGGAATGGAACAACGGACTGCACTTCGCGGCACAATTCGTATGGAGCGCGTTACCCAAGAAGACCGACTCCGATCGTGCGCGACTGCGTGAACTGCTCCCCTGGTTCGAGGAGACGTTGCGGCATGGCTTGATTACCGTCGCCTATCAGGACAACGACCTGATCCGGCTGATGCATCAGTTGTCGCAACTGTACCGACAATTGCTTGGCGATGAGTCCGTAACGCTGGGACCGGCGACGCAAACCGATGGCTCCATCGAGAAGCTGGGCGCCGAGTCGCCGGTCTCCGCTGCCGCCGAGTCGGGCGACACGCCGGTCAACGCCGGTGTCGACGACATGCCGACGATCGATGGCGCGATCGAGGAGATCATCCTCGCCAGCG
>JBAVZT010000505.1:0-4627 GCA_049588955.1 Rhodanobacteraceae bacterium
CGTCCGGCAAAGGCGGCGTCGGGAAGACCACCAGCAGCGCGTCGATTGCGGTCGGTCTGGCCAAGCGCGGCACGAAGGTCGCGGTCATCGATTTCGATGTCGGCCTGCGCAATCTTGATCTGATCATGGGCTGCGAGCGACGGGTCGTGTACGACTTCGTCAACGTGATCCACGCCGAATGCACGCTCAAGCAGGCGCTGATCAAGGACAAGCGTCTCGACAATCTGTTCGTACTCGCCGCATCGCAGACACGCGACAAGGACGCGCTGACCAAAGAGGGCGTCGAAAGCGTGCTCGACGGACTCAGGAACGACGGATTCGACTATGTGGTGTGCGATTCGCCGGCCGGCATCGAGCGCGGCGCGGCGCTCGCGATGTATTTCGCCGATCGCGCGATCGTCGTTGTCAATCCGGAGGTATCGAGCGTGCGCGATTCGGATCGCATCCTGGGCCTCCTCGCCAGCAAGACGCGGCGCGCCGAACTCGGCGACGGACCGGTCGAGCAGCATCTGCTGCTGACGCGCTACAACCCGGTGCGGGTCGGCAGCGGCGACATGATGAGCATCGAGGACGTACAGGAAATCCTCGGCATCGAGGTGCTCGGCGTGATTCCGGAATCGGAGGGCGTGCTGGCCGCATCCAACGCCGGAGTACCGGTCATCCTCGACGAGGTATCGCACGCGGGCAACGCCTACGACGATGCGGTCGCCCGTCTGCTCGGCGATCAACGCGTGCTGCGGTTTGTCGAGACGCAGAAGAAAGGGCTGTTCGCCCGCATGTTCGGGAGCTGATATGAGATTGCTCGATTTCCTGCGTCCGCGTCCGAAAAACACCGCTTCCATCGCCAAGGAGCGCCTGCGCATCATCGTTGCCCAGGAGCGCAACCAGCGTGGCGGGCCCGACTATCTGCCCCTGTTGCGTCGCGAGCTGCTCGAGGTGATCCACAAGTACGTCAATGTCGATGCCGACGCGGTCGATGTGCATGTGGAGCACGACGGCAGCCAGGACGTGCTCGAATTGTCGGTTGCGCTGCCGGAGAAACCCACCGGCGCCGTAGCGAGCGCGCCCGGCGGGGCCTGATCTTTCGCGACGAACAGGGATGCAGGTCGTGGAGGCGCCGGTCATGACGCTCGCCGACATTGATGTCGAAGATGCGCATACGCTGCTCGGCAGACACGAACTCTCGCTTGCCGTCATGGCCGACAACGCACCGATCCCTGGCAGTCACTGGGGCGAACCGGAAGCCGGATTGATCGGCGCGACCGTTCACGCTCGCAGCGACACGCCCGTCCACTCGCTGTTGCATGAGGCATGTCACCTGATCGTGCTCGATCCCGCGCGTCGCGCCGCGGTGCATACCGACGCGAGCGATTCGATCGCCGAGGAAGAAGCGGCGTGCTATCTCCAGATCGTGCTGGCCGACGAATTGCCGGGATTCGGCCGCGATCGCGCGATGCGCGACATGGATGCCTGGGGCTATTCGTTTCGGCTCGGTTGCACGCGCGCGTGGTTCGAACAAGATGCGGCGGATGCGCGTGATTTCCTGATTCAGCGCGGGTTGCTTTCAAACCCCGTCTGAACCTGGTCGATCGCCGGGATCTCGATTGCTGTCCGTCATCGGGACTCGACATGGGCGAGCAAACGGACACTTGACGTCTGGTGGTATCTTCACGTTACCATCACCGTGCAACAGGGGAGATGGCATTCCTCCCGCGCCCGTGGATTTTACGGCCTGTGATTTCGTGGCCGATAAGCGGGCGGCAAACGCCGCGAGGCTAATGATGCCTACCCGAGCCGGGCAACCCGGCGCGCGTAGGTGTCGCCTTTACGACGACGGCCGCGCATGCGCATGTGGTTCCTGACCTTTCCATACCGAGGAGCCACCATGGGCGCTACAGCTTTTCTCGCCATCGGCGCAGGCGCCTTTTTCGGCGCCTGCGCGCGCTATGCATTCGGGTTGGCGCTCAATCCGGTGTTTCCGACCGTTCCTCTTGGCACCCTCGCAGCGAATCTGTGCGGTGGACTGATGATGGGCGTCGTGATGGCACTGTTCGCCCAATTCCAGGCACTGTCGCCGGAATTGCGCCTGTTCATTACGACCGGGTTCCTCGGTGGCCTGACCACGTTTTCCACATTCTCGGCGGAGACCGTGACGTTGATGCTGCGCCACGAATACGCATGGGCACTGACGATAATCGGCTTGCATCTTGTCGGTACACTGGCGATGACCGTGCTCGGCTTCACGCTGGTTCACGGCATCGCGAGGGCATGGTCGTGACAACCACGCAAGGCACATCATTGCGCTTCTTCGTGCACGAGAACCGCCGCCACCACGGCATTCTGCTCTACGAGTGGTTGCTGGAAGCTGCGAAGAAGGTGGGCATCCACGGCGGCAGCGCATTCCGCGCGATCGCCGGCTTCGGTCGTCACGGCATTATGCACGAGCAGCATTTCTTCGAACTCGCCGGCGACCTGACCGTACGCGTGGACTTCGTAGTCAACGCCGACGAGGCTGAACGCCTGCTCAAGCTGATCGACGACGAAAAACTTTCGATCTTCTACACGAGGATACCAACCGAGTTCGGCGTCACCGGAGAACCCTGAGCACAAGCGTTGACCCTCTCCGGCGCATGGCGCGTTTTCCACGGCTTCGCCTGTCGGCCACCGCAGACGTGGCCCATGAGCATCACGAAACCGGGTTTTTCGTGCACCGCCTGAATTTCGACCATGCGGTCGCGCCTGTATTGGGGCCGTTGCCGTTGCGCCCATTGACGCGCGTCATGCGGATACTCGCCGAACGTCAAGCCGGACACGTTGACACCGCTATCCTTTGTCGGACCTGAGGGCCATTCGTCACGATCCGGCAACCGAGTTCGCGCTCTCGCTACCGACGCCGTTGACCGATGCCGGTATATGGGGAAAGCTCACCGGAGATATCAGTCGGAATCGAATTCGCAATCCATGAAATCCTCATCACGGTCGGCGCGCGGTGCCTTGCAGTTCGTCGTGCTGATCGGCGTGGTCAGTCTGTTTGCGGACATGACCTACGAGGGATCGCGCGCGATCACCGGGCCGTTTCTCGGCACACTCGGCGCAACGGGCGCGATGGTCGCCATCGTCGCCGGAGCTGGCGAGTTGCTTGGCTATCTGTTGCGTCTCGGCACCGGCGCGCTGGCCGATCGCACCGGCAGATACTGGACGATCACGATTGCCGGCTATGCGATCAACCTGCTGGCCGTTCCGGCGCTGGCACTTGCCGGCAACTGGCAGGTCGCGGCGGTGCTGATCATTCTGGAACGCAGCGGCAAGGCACTGCGCACTCCGGCGCGCGATGCGATGCTCGGTCACGCCGCAAAAGGCGCGGGCGGCGCGGGCTGGGCGTTCGGCCTGCACGAAGCGCTGGATCAGACCGGCGCAACGCTCGGGCCCTTGATCGCGGCGCTGGTTCTGTTTCTCAATGGGGATTACCGGCAAGCATTTGCCTGGCTGCTGCTGCCCGCATTCGCCGCCATGGCGATCTTGCTCATCGCACGCTCACGCTACCCGCAACCTCACGAGCTCGATCCTGCGGCCAGGCCGCTACTCGACGACGCGCGAGCCTTGCGCGAGTTGAAGCTGTTCATGATCGCGACTGCGATGATTGCTGCCGGTTATGCGGATTTCGCACTGATCGCGTTTCACCTGAGTCGGGATGCCGTGCTTCCTGCCAGCGGCGTGCCGATGTTGTACGCGCTCGCCAATATCGGCGCCGGCACGGCGGCACTGGTGCTCGGCCGTGCATTTGACCGCCACGGTCCGGGCGTGCTGCTGTGGGCAACGTTGATACCGGCGCTGTATGCACCGCTGGTTTTCCTGGGCGGCGAGAGCGCCGCCATTCTCGGCATGGCCTTGTGGGGCATCGGTTTCGGAGCACACGATTCGCTGCTGCGCGCCGCGGTGTCGCAGCGCATCGCACCGGACAGGCGTGCCACCGTCATGGGCGTGTTCAACGCAATCTACGGGGTCGCCTGGTTCCTCGGCAGTGCACTGCTTGGCATACTCTACGATGTGCGGCCTCTGTACGCGGTACTTGCCGCGCTGGTCCTCCAGTTGCTTGCCTGCCCATTGTTGTGGCAATTGCGAACAAACGCAGGGAATGCCCGATGAACGATGTATCTACGTCGCAAGACCACAAGCCGAAGGCGTCGCGGCGACGCCGCTCGACCTCGCTGCGCGCCAAGACACAAGAGTTGCTTTCGCACGCCGGTGTGCAGATCGACGGCCCGGCCCCATGCGATATTCAGGTGAAGGATTCGCGCCTGTACGCACGCGTGTTCGCGCATGGTTCGCTCGCGCTGGGCGAAGCCTTTATGGACGGCTGGTGGGATGCCGAGGATTTGGACGGCTTTTTCTTCCGCGTACTGGATGCACGGCTGGACGACCATTTGCGCAATCTCGACACGCTGCTCGCGCACCTCAAGGCGCGCTTCATCAACCTGCAGCGCGGCGAACGCGCCTGGGAAATCGGCAAGGCCCATTACGATCTCGGCAACGACCTGTTCGAGGCCATGCTCGGGCGCCGGCTGGTGTATTCGTGCGGCTATTGGAAAGACGCAACCGACCTGGATGCCGCCCAGGACGCCAAGCT
>JBAVZT010000506.1:0-4051 GCA_049588955.1 Rhodanobacteraceae bacterium
CGTTCAAGGGGCTCACTATCGTGCTGGTGGCCGCGATCGCGCTGGTTTTCGCCCTGCTGCTGTTCCTGTACGAAAGTTTCCGCATTGCGCTGGTAGTGATGGCAATGCCGCTGCTGGCCATCTGCGCGGTGTTCATCGGACTGTGGATCACCGGCACCGAGCTCAATATTTCGGCGATGATGGGCATGACCATGATCGTCGGTATCGTGACCGAGATCGCGATCTTCTACTTCTCCGAATTCGAGGACCTGCGCGCCGACCAATCACAGCACGGCGCGTTACTCGAGGCCGGCCACAACCGCATGCGTCCGATCCTGATGTCCACGATCGCCGCGATCCTGACTCTGGCGCCACTGGCGCTGGCGATCGGACGCGGATCGCAGATGCAGCAGCCACTGGCCATTGCGATCATCGCAGGCATGCTGGTTCAGGTGCCGCTGGTGCTGCTGGTCATGCCGGCGCTCTATGAGCTGGCGGTACCAGGCGCGCGTAGAGACGACTCGGCGTGACGACGCCCGCAACGGGTCCTGGCAAACCGGTAACCAGACCCTTGCAGCGGGCGCGCTAATCGGCGTTTGGACCCTCGATCGAGTTCTCGAGGATCTTGCCGGTTGCAGCATCGACACCCACTTCGTGCACGGTTTTGCCATGCTTGATGTCGAACGAGTAGCGCAAGCCGCTGCCGCCCTTCTCGCGCTCCAGCTCCTCGGCGGTGATCTTGCCCGGCGAGGCTTTGAGGGCAATCGCGCGCGCCTCGGCGAGCTGCACCTTCGCTTGCGGCAGATACTGTGCCCCATCAAGACCCATTGCACCCGCGGTCCCGGCCGCCATGCCCAAGGCAAAACCTGTTGACGCAATCAGGCACAAGGTTTTCTTGTGCGTTCTCATGTCGCTTCTCCTGCATTTTCGAAAATTCGCCCTGCATGGGTGACGCAGGCGCTCGCAACAGATAATTCCACTCAGCGGCTGAAGGCAGGCTTAGCCAACTCCAAATCATCCAAGCGGCCGCCAAAGGCGCAACTTCTAAGCGTATGCAAAGCGTCACGCTCTAAGCTGTTGATCCCGTATTTCACGAAATACCGTGCAATCCGATGGGGATCGACATGAGATCGATCGTCCTTGCGTTGGCGCTGATGCTGTTATCGCCGGTTGCCGCTGCCGGTGGCGGGCCGTTGGGTATCGATCATGTCGTGCGTTACGACAACAGCGGCATCTGGAAGCGCAGCACGCAGAAGGACCTTATCTATGCGACGGTCGCCACGGTGATCGGTGGCTCGCTGGCGTTCGGGGACAATGACCGGATCGGCGATACCTTCTGGCGTTCGCTGGACGCGGTTGCGGCCGCAGGAGCCGGAGCACAACTCATGAAATGGACGTTCCAGCGCGAGCGTCCCTCGCAGACCAGCGATCCGAACAGGTTTTTCAGCGGTATCCACAACGCCAGCTTCCCCAGCGGCGAAGTGGCCGCCGTGACCGGCGCGGTGACGCCCTTCATCGCCACCTATGGTCGTGAGCATCCGGCTGTATGGCTGCTCGCCTTGCTGCCGGCCTACGACGCCATCGCCCGCGTCAAGGTGCACGGTCATTGGCAAAGCGACGTCGTCGTCGGCGCGGCGCTTGGTGCCGGGGTCGGCGTGTGGGCATCCCGCCGCGAGAGTCCCTTGATCGTCGGCTGGCTTCCCGGCGGTTTCAGCGTCGGCTACGTCCATCGATTCTAAACCCGGGATCCCGCCAGCGCCGGAGATGTCCCATGGCGGCCGGATCATGGCGCCGCTGATTGCCGGGCCGCGCCCGATGCAACTGCGCAAACCACGACGCGGAGTCTGCTGGTTGCAACCGATTCGAATCCGGCGAATCTTGGTCGGCACGCCCCGCCGGCTTGCCGCGTGGCGTTCCCGAGTCAACCGCATGCGGCCTTGCCGGCGAAGTCGATCGGGATGCTCCGAGATTTTGACGCACCGAGGCATTTCAACGCGCCCCATACCCGCTGCGCCGCTTGTTCCGGTGCGAGACTTCGCGCATCGATTGCGTGATTCGTGTCCCCATACGGCCCCCACTCCCCGACATCCGTGACGGTGAATATTCCTGCCGTCGGTGTTCCCGCGGCGCAGGCCAGATGCATGATCCCGCAATCCGCGCTGATGTAAAAATCGAGCGCCCCGATCACGGACGCCAACTTGCGAAGGTCGCTCGAAAAATAACCGGGATAGCGCGAGTCCAGCAGCGACTCGCCAAAAGCCGGCAGGATTTCGACCAGGGCGTGATCCGTGACTTGCGGCTCGAATGCGTCGAGGAACCTGATCCACCAGGCGTGGCCAAGCCGCTTGGGACCGGTCGCATTCGCGAATATGCCGATGCAGGGTTTGTGCTTCCCGGAATCGGAACGGTCTGCCGTCAGACCAGCCAGCGCCGCACGACCGCGCCGGCGCTCGATCGCCGACAACCGGATATCGATCGGCGGACATGGCTCATCCGAAATACCGTCGCCGATGGCGCTGCGCAACAGGACAACAGGAAACTTCGCGCGATGTCGCGATTCCTCCGGCAGGACAATTCCGTGCGTCACCGTTCCGCTCTTGTTCGGCCCGACAAATCCGAGGGACCAGGTTGCGTTGGCACGCAACGCCAGAAACCGACCACTTTGCGAGTCCGGATCGGGATCGATCACGAGATCGTAATGGATGCGCTTCATTTCGCTCAGCGCGCGCATGGTCTGCAATGGATGACTCAGTGGAGCTTTCGGAAGCCGGATAATCCCGGACACGGAGAAGTAGGCCCCGTAAATATCCTGGGCAACCGGGGATCGCGTGACCACATCGATCTCCGCACCCGGATAGTATTTGCCGAGTTCTTGCAGGAGCGGCGTCAGCAGCAGCGAACTGCCCAGGCTCTTGATGCTCCGGCAGACCAGGATGCGGTGAATGCCGGTACGCGGCAGACACGCCGCGATTTGTGCGAGTTCGCCACGATTCCCGTATCTCAGACGCATGACCCGTCGTGCAAGGCGGCGACGTAGGGATTCGAGTCTCACCGAGGAAGTCATGTCGAGCCGTAGGCAAGGAAACATGCTCGCGGATTTGGCGCGATCAGCGAGCTAGGCGGTACGCTGCTCCCCCTTGCTTAGGCCATGCTTAGGTCACCGTTCGCTTGAACCTTGCGGCGCACCGTGGCATGCAGCCGACTGTCGTGGTCGAGCGCGAACGTGAGCTGCAGACCCATGGCTGCCGCCGCTGCACCGGCAAGGCTCAAGCCGAGACCGGTGTGGCTTCCATCGTCCTGATGCGTACTCCAGAAGCGCTGACCAAAATGGGCGATGTCCTTTGCATCCACGTCGGGCGCCTCATTGCTGATGGTGACCGCTCCTTGCGCCACGAGTATTTCGACGAGACTGCCCTCCGGTGCATGGCTTGCGGCGTTGCCCAGCAGGTTGGCCACAACAATGTCCAGCAGTAACGGGTCGGCGAGAAGAGTCGATCCATTGCAGCGCTTTTCGATCGAAACGTGCAATCGGCGTCGTTCCAACGTGGTCGCCATTCGAGCGGCGTGCCGCTCCATCAATGCGTCGAGATCAATCAGCCGGTATGCGACGCTTTCGATCCCCGCCTCCAGCCGCGTCAACAACAGCAAACCCGAAACCGTTTCCTCGAGATCACCGCCGATGGCTGCGATTTCGTCGAGTACGGCCTCGGTCGGGCGTCCACTCGGGTAGCGTCGTTCGACATCCACCAGCGTGCGAAGCTCTGCCAGTCGCGTTCGCGTTTCATGCGCCACCGCGCTCGCGAACTGGCGTTCGCGAGCCAGCCCGGCATCCATGCGCTCGAGAACTTCGTTGAAGCGCGCCTGCAATGGTTCGAGTTCGGGTGTCGGCGGTATCTTGAGTCGCTGCCCGCGCGCATGCGGTCCGATGCCGCGCATGGCATCACCCAGTTCGTGCAGCGGAACCAGTCCCGCTCGGACCAGGGGCGGTGTCACCAGGAGGACCGCGATCAGCGCGGCCAGAATCGAGCCAACCAGGACCGCATCGACGGCTTCCAACGTGGCATCGAGGTCC
>JBAVZT010000507.1:0-2821 GCA_049588955.1 Rhodanobacteraceae bacterium
GCCGCTGACCGCGACGGCGCGTCTGTACTACCAGATATCGAGCAAGAGCTATATCGAGTTCCTGCAGCGCGAAGCCGCCGACAATGCGTTCGTGCCCGAGAACGATTTGTGCAGCGGCGGACCGCAACGCCCGTTCCCGGTCGGCCCGCAGGACCGCACGCGCGGCGAATACGTGTACGAACTCTGGAACAATGCGCTCGACGATCCGGTGCAGCCCGGCTACGGCAAATCGCCGCCGGAGCTGATCGAGACAGGCAGCGCGATGACGCCGAATTGATCGCCTTCTCCACGCGCGGGGCTGAGCCTTGCACCGCGCGAGCGTTGAGTCTTGCCTGATACCCATCGTTCCCAACGCATCACCCCACCCATCCCACGTGCTTCGCAGTGACGGCTTCACGCTTTTGCAGGATGGGTTGAGCGCAGCGATGCCCATCGTTCGCACGCGGTGTGCGGACGCATGCGGGGGAAAGCGCGCCTTGCGGCGACGGATGACCAGCGACGCGCGTCACGCCGATGTGCTGCGGGCCTCGTGTTAAACTTAGAGGGTTGTCCACCTGGATCCTGCGACGCGGCGTCGTCTGGACCGTCAAGACCTTACGATGGGGTGAAACTGATGAAACGACTTCTCTTGGCATGCGCGGCGGCGCTCACAGTCGTGCCGTGCGTGAACGCCGACGTCATCTCGCAGGCACAGCTCAGGCAGGCACAGACCTGGTCGGCCTGGGGCGGCGAGATCGGCTTTCGCTGGAACCACGATCTGCTCGCCGGCCTCGGTATCCGCGCGCGCACCGAGCAGACCGTCGCGGCACCGGACAGCCGCACCAGCGGTCCCTTCAGCGGCCACACCTGGTTCGGACTGCGCCAGAGCGGCGGCCTCGATTTCACCGTGAGAAACGACAGCCTGGTCGGTTTCAGCGGCGGTGCGCTGACCGCGCGCGGCGGCTATGTGCTGACCCTTCGCGACGGCTCGACCATCGACCTGCGCAACGTCACCCTGCGCGTGCGCCAGAACGATCCCAAGGTGCTCGACGTGGTCAGCGCCGACGGTCACGCCTGGTTCTTCAGCGACCGCGTCATGTTCGAACTGACCAACAACGATCAGGCGCTCGCGGTACGCGCCGCCGATCTGCGCGTCGCACCGGCGCTCGCCAATCGACTCGGTGTTCCCGAAGCCAACGGCTGGGAGCTGGCCGACATGGCGCTGCTGACGCAGGTGTACGTGCAAGGCGCGAACCAGCAGCCGGACGAAGTGTGCGATCCGTATCCGTGGCCGAATGTCGACGTGCCGAACGAACCGGGCCAGATCTATCAGGCCGACCTGTTCATGCAGCACTTCGATTTCCAGCCGGTCGGTTGTCAGTCGTGCGACGGTCCGGGCGGCATCGACGGCACCGTCGCGTTTGCGCCGGATTCGACGCTGATCAACAACAAGAACGACGGCACGCAGGTGGCCACGATACCGGGCGATCCGCTTGGGACGAGTTCGGCGCTGTACACCGGGTTCGTCGCCTGGTTCACCAAGTTCTCGGGCATCAATCCGCCCTACAGCAACGACCAGCATCCGTTCCTGATCTGGAACCTGTACCGCTTCAACCCCGACGGCAGCATCACCCAGATCGGTCGTTCCGGCACCAAGCATGCGTTCCTGACGGTCAACGGCGGCTGCCTCGATTCCTGCAACCACTTCAGCAATCACGCGCTCGGTCGCGGTTGCAGCGATACCTACGGTACCGGCAACAACGACAGCACGTCCGACATGGCTCCGCGTTCGGAGATCGTGCCGGCGCAGGGCATCTGGGGCCGTTGCGGATCGATCTTCGACCCGAACTGCACCGGAAATTATGCCGTGTTCAACGGCGGCAACAACGCATGGACGCAGCGCATGAAGACGAAGGAATCGCAGCTCGATCCGGCGGCGAACCCCGGTGCGACCTTCATGGCCGAGTCCTGGTACATCGATCGCGACGACATCGATATCTACAACTCGATGGCGACGATCACGGGTATGCCGGTCTGGAGCACGGGTGGCCATCAGTGGAATTTCTCCGGACAGAGCAATTACCGGCTCGGCCCGGCGATCGATCGCTGGGTCGATCCGACCGCACCGCCCGGCAACTCGCTCAATACCGAACTCGACGCGCCGGAAGGTCACGCGAAAGTGGCGGTGAAGGTGATCGATCTCGGCAACGGCACCTGGCGTTACGAATACGCGGTGATGAATCTGGACTTCGCGCGTGCGGTCATCGAGCCACCCGACAACGGACCTGATCCGCGTGTGATCAGCAATCAGGGCTTCGACAGCTTCAGCGTGCCGGTACCGGCCGGTGTGCACGTCGTCGCGCCGGGCATGACCACGGGCGATGCGGATCCGAACACCAACTGGCGCGCGCAGGTCGCCAACGGCAGCGTGACCTGGAGCACCGACACCGATATCAGCGGCATCGGCACCGGCGGCGAGACGGTCAGCAGTCTGCCGACGCTGGACTGGGGCACGATGTATTCGTTCTCGTTCATCGCCAATACGCCGCCGACAGCCGGCAACGGCACGCTGCACGTGGCCGAAACCGGATCGCCGGCGTCCTACGACACCGCGACCTTGGTGCCGGCTGCCGCCGGGGCGGTACGCGGCACGAAGTGACGTTTGCACAGGCAGCCGCGCTCCGGCGCGGCTGCCTTTTTCTTGCGGGATCCGTCGCGCCCCGCACGCCCGGACGATTGCAACGGCCGCCTTTTCTTGCGGGATTCGTCGCGGCAACGAGACGCCGGGACGATTGAAACGACCGTGATGGGTATCGCTGCGCTCAACCCATCCTACAAAATC
>JBAVZT010000508.1:0-5916 GCA_049588955.1 Rhodanobacteraceae bacterium
GCGCCAAGTACGGCGTCGACCTGCGGGGCGTAGCTGTCGAGCCCGCTGCCACTCGCGCCGTTGACCCGGTAATCGATTTCGAGCCGGATCACACCCGCGTCGTCGCCGACGATCTGAAAACTCAATATTCCGTCGAGCGCCAGTTCCTGCAGCGGTCCGAGCGCGGCGTCGAGGCGCAGCAGCCGGTCCTTCAGCGCCATGATCACACGCCCGTGCTCGACGCTGCCGTCTTTCCAGTGTTCGCAGAAACAGCCGCCGGCCTCGGCTTTGAGACTCAGGTTGGCCGCCTTGCCGGACCAGGTGTGCTCGTCGCTCCACCAGTGCTGCACCTGGACGATACCGGACCAGGCCCTGGCCGGAGTCGCCGCAACCGGCGCCGACAGCGTGATGAAGAACCCATCCGCGCCGGCACGCTGGACTTCGCCGCGTGCATTGCCGACGGCAGCGCACAGGCCAATCGCCAGCAGCAAGATCGCCCACCTGCCGCGCGATTCCATGCCGGTACCGTTCCACATGCGACGCTCAGGCATCGGCGTCGGTTGCCCAGCCTTCGCCGCTGCCGCGATGGAACACGCGATCGCCGTCGACGATCTCGCCGGCCGGGATCGACGGTCGTTCGGCGAGCTTCGCATAGATCGGCCGGAAGTCCGGACGTGTCGCATCCATGAGCTGTTCGAATCCTTCGATCACGAAATAGGTCTTCTGAAACGTATCGATGCGATAGCGCGTCTGCATGATGCGTTCGAGATCGAACCCGAGGCGATTCGGCGCGTCCGATTCGAGACAATGGATCGATTCGCCCTTGGACGAAACGATGCCCGAGCCGTAGATGCGCAGGCCATCGGGCGTATCGATCAGACCGAACTCGACGCTGTACCAGTACAGGCGCGTCAGGTTGACCAGCGCCTCGGCGCCGATGCCGTGCGCCTTGACGCCGCCGCGCCCGTAAGCCTGCATGTAATCGGCGAATACCGGATTGAGCAGCAGCGGCACATGACCGAACAGGTCGTGGAACAGATCCGGCTCGGCGATGTAGTCGATCTGCTCGGGTTTGCGGATCCACCAGGTCACCGGAAAACGACGGTTGGCCAGGTGATCGAAGAACGTGAGCTCGGGCAGCAGGCCCTCGACGCCGATCAGTTCCCAGCCGGTACTTTTCGCCAGCACCTCGTTGAGATCGTCAAAGCGCGGAATCGCATCGGGCGTCATGCCGAAGCGTTGCTGGTTGTCGAGAAACTCGGCGCAGGCACGCCCCTCGAGTATCTCGCGCTGGCGCTTGAACAAGCTCGCCCAGGTGCCGTGATCGCTCTCCGTGTAGCTGTCCCACGGCTGCTCGACCACGGCGGTCGTGTAGACCGGTACATAGCCCTTGTCGGTGTTCTGATGTTCGACTCGGCGCGGTTGTTCCATCGCGCACCTCCCGATCTTCAGCGAATCATGCGACCAGCTTAGCGCGCTTGCGTCGCAATGGCTTGTTGCATTGCAGATACGCGCGTGCCGATTCGTGCGCCGTTCACCTGCGGGACCACGTCTTCCATCGGTTACGCGCGACGCGTGCGTGAAAGCGACCGCACATCCCGCAACGGGCAAAGCGAAGGTCTTCGCTGGTCAGGAATCGTCTTCGCCACGCGAGCCGGAAGCACCATTCGGCGCATTCCCCGCCGGCTTATCGCGCTGTTCCGGAAACGCAATCACCACCCGTGATTCGTCGCGAGCACGGCTCGGGCCATTCCACAGCGCCGGTACATCGTCCGGTCGCGGTGGTTCGAGTTCGTCGTCGACCGCGACGGTACCGTCGTCCTCGTCGTCCCAGCTGTAGCGTTTGCGCGGCGGTTCCGGATCACGGCGATGGAACGCGAGTGCGGCGACGAGGCCGGCCAGCGCGCCGAAGAAGTGATACTCGAACGACACGTGTGCGTCGTGTGGCAACACCCCCGCGAGCATGCCGCCGTAGAGAAAGAAAACGACCAGCGCGGTCACGACCGCGAGCCGGTCGCGCCGAATCAGTCCCATGAAAAACAGGAAGAACATCAGCCCGCTTGCGATGCCGCTCGCGCCGACATGCACGTCCGGACGCGCGAACAACCATACGCCGAGCCCCGATGCGAGCCAGATCAACGGCAGCGCGCGGCGGGTCGCGAGCGGATAGACGTACAGCGTCAACGTCGTCAGCAACGCCATCGGCAGCGTGTTCGACATCAGGTGGTCGAACGAAGCGTGCGCGAAAGGCGCCGTGAAGATGCCGATCAACCCATGTGGCGTGCGCGGCTGGATGCCGAGATCATCGAGCGACCAACCGAGCGCCCACGCCGCCAACCACGCGATCCAGATGCCGATCAGCAACGCGAGCGCACCGAGCACTGCGTAGCGCAGGCGCTCGCGGTCGCGAGCGACAGCATCCGGACCCGGTACGGGCGTGGCTGGAGCGATGTCCATGCCCCACAGATGGGGAGCCCGCAACGAGACTACAAGGTAACCCCGAACAATGCTCCGTACCACGTTGTGACAACACGCGTACACAACCAACGGTAACGTATCATTCGCGCATGAATCGATCCGCAGTCGACGAACTTCCGATCATTCGCCTCAAGATCGAGCGGCGCTCGAATCATCCGTGGATCTTTCAGAAGATGGTCGAAAAGCCTGCTAGCCGGCCCAAACCCGGCTCGATCGTCGACATCGTGGATCGCGCGGGCAACTTCGCCGGCCGCGGCTTCTACAACGGCCACTCGCGCATCGCACTGCGCGTGCTGAGTGCGGATCCGGACGAGGCGATCGACGAACCCTTCTTCGCGCGGCGTATCGCGAACGCCGTCGCATTGCGTCGCGACGTGCTCAAGCTCGATGCGGTGACCGACGCGTACCGGCTCATCCATTCCGAGGGCGATGATCTGTCCGGCCTGGTGGTCGATCGTTTCTCCGACACGCTGGTCATCGAATATTTCTCGGCCGGCATGTTTCGCCAACGCGAAGTCATACGACGCTGTCTGCTCGAGCAGTTTCCGGACAGCCGGATCTACGCCTACGCCGAAGACCATGTGCAGAAGCAGGAAAGCTTCGACTGCTCGGCCCCGCCCGCGCCAAAGCCGACCGTGATTCATGAGCACGGCGTGAAATTCCACGCGGCACCGGGCAGCAAGCACAAGACCGGCTTCTTCGCCGACCAGCGCGACAATCGAAAAAGCCTTGCGGAATTCTGCGCGGGCAGGCGCGTGCTCGACCTGTGCTGCAATTCCGGTGGCTTCGCTATCAGCGCAAAGACGATCGGCGGGGCGGACGCGGTCGTCGGCGTCGACCTCGACGAGGACGTCCTCGCGCTGGCCGAAGGCAACGCGCGGCTCAACAAGGTCAAGGCACGTTTTGTCCACGCCGACATCTTCGCGTGGTTGCGCGATGTCGCGATCAACAACCATGAGCAGTTCGACGTCGTCGTGCTTGATCCGGCCCGGATGACACGCGATCGCGAACAGGTGATCCCGGCCCTCAAGAAATACCTCGACATGAACAAACTCGCACTGGCCGCAGTGCGGCCCGGCGGGATCTTCCTGAGCTGCTCGTGCACGGGCCTGGTCAGCGAAGAGCAGTTTCTCGACATGCTGCGACGCGCCGCGTTCTATGCCAACCGCACGATCCAGGTGCTGAAAGTCGCCGGTGCCGGCGCCGATCACCCGTTCCTTGCGCACGTGCCCGAGTCGCGTTACCTGAAGGCCGCGTTCTGCCGCGTCGCCTGAACCGATTACACTGACGCCTTTTGGGCGTGCGGAGGCGAGCGGTCGATGAAGAAGAAACCGACGGGATCAACGGCAATCACGCGCGAGGCGGCCGAGGACGCGGTGCGCACTTTGCTGGCGTGGGCGGGCGAGGATCCCAGGCGCGAGGGCCTGCGCGATACGCCGGCGCGCGTGGTTGAGGCATACCGCGACTGGTTTTCCGGATACGCAGTCGATCCGGCCGCGTACCTGCGCCGCACCTTCGAGGAAGTCGCGGGTTACGATCAGGTGATCGTGCTGCGCGACATCGAATTCGAATCGCATTGCGAACACCACATGGCGCCGATCATCGGACGCGCCCACGTAGGTTATCTGCCGACCGACAAGGTGGTCGGCATTTCCAAGCTCGCGCGCGTGGTTGACGGATTTGCGCGGCGTTTCCAGGTGCAGGAAAAACTCACCGCCGAAATCGCCCACTGCATTCATGACGTGCTCAAACCGCGCGGCGTCGGCGTCGTCATCGAAGCGGCGCACCAGTGCATGACCACGCGCGGTGTGCACAAGACGCGCGTCGGCATGATCACCAGCCATATGCTCGGCACCTTCCGCGAGGATGCGCGCACGCGCTCGGAGTTTCTGCGCTTCATCGACATTTCGGGCGATCGCTGAGCACAAGGTTTTCGGGCAACCCGGTGAACAGTTCAAGCAACGATCCCGTCGTGCCGCCACGCCGTGCCGCGGTCGCATTCATCTTCGTCACCGTCATGCTGGACATGCTCGCGTTCGGCATCATCATTCCGGTGCTGCCGCACCTGATCGTGCAACTGATCGGCGGCAGTATCGCGCACGCGGCGATGTGGTCGGGCTTGTTCGGCGCGCTGTTCATGCTGATGCAGTTCGTGTTCTCGCCGGTGCAGGGCGCGCTGTCGGATCGCTTCGGCCGGCGCCCGGTGATCCTGCTGTCCAATGTCGGTCTGGGTATCGACTTTGCGATCATGGCCATCGCGCAGGCTCTGCCGCTGCTGTTCGTCGGGCGCCTCGTGTCCGGCATTTCGGCGGCGAGTTTCAGCACCGCGAACGCCTACATCGCCGATGTGACGCCGAAGGAAAAGCGTGCCGCAGCCTTCGGCCTGCTCGGTGCTGCGTTCGGCATCGGGTTCATCCTCGGTCCGGCGCTCGGCGGTTTTCTCGGCGGGATCTCGACGCGACTTCCGTTCTGGGTCGCAGCGGGCCTTTCGGTCGCCAATTTCTGCTACGGCCTTTTCATTCTGCCCGAATCGCTGCCGAAGGAAGGTCGCAGCGCGCATTTCGATCTGCACGGCGCCAATCCGCTCGGTTCGCTGCGTCTTCTGCGCCGCTACCCCGCGGTCCTCGGCCTCGCGGTGGTGTTGTTCCTGATCAACCTGGCGCAGTATTCGCTGAATTCGACCTATGTCCTGTACACCGACTACCGTTACGGTTGGGGTCCGCAGATTGTCGGTTACACGCTTGCACTGGTCGGCTTGTGCAGCGGTACGGTACAGGCCGTGCTGGTCCGCAAACTGGTGCCGCACTTCGGCGAGCGCAGGCTGGTCTTGGCCGGGCTCCTGTTCGGTGCGCTGGGCTTTGCAGTCTTCGGACTCGCACCGGATGGGACCCTGTTCCTGGTCGGTATTCCGTTTCTTGCGCTGTGGGGCCTGGCCGGTCCGCCGGCGCAGGCACTCATGACGCAGCAGGTGGATCCACACGAGCAGGGGCGCCTGCAGGGGGCAATCGCCTGTCTTGCGAGCCTTGCCGGCATCTTCGGGCCGGGGCTGCATTCGCAGGTGTTCGCGCTGTTCATCGGAACGCACGCGCCGGTGCATCTGCCCGGCGCGGCCTTTCTGTTGGCGGCTCTGCTGCTCGTCGGCGGCTGGCAGCTGGCGCGGCGCGATCGCACTGCAGCGCACCGGAGCTCCGATCACGTCGAATCGGCTTCGACCGATTCCAGCCGGGTGCACGAACTCCTGCCCGGCGCGGGCGAGGTGTCTTCATCCGGATTGCCGGCGAAACAGTAAAATCAAGCATCGCGGTTGCCAGCCACGGCTCCCGACGACTATCGTTGCCGACGCCTGCACCGGCGCAGCGCGGATTCACGCGCTGCATCCTGGCAGCGGCACACCGATATCGCCAGCCAACCGAGGGAACCCGCCATGCGTTCGATTGCCCTGCGTTCATTCACCACTGC
>JBAVZT010000509.1:0-8167 GCA_049588955.1 Rhodanobacteraceae bacterium
CATCGGCCCGGAGCGCGGCGATCAGCGCCTCCATGTCCGACGGACGTTCGGCTTCGAAGGCAATCGCCTCGCCGCTCGCCGGATGGACGAACTCCAGGCGCTCGGCATGCAGCGCCTGGTGGCTGAAATTGCGCATCGCCTCGGTCAGCACGGGCGTGGCGCCTTTTGGCAGACGCAGGCCGCCATATTGAGGGTCGCCGACCAGCGGATGGCGGATGTGCGCCAGATGCACGCGGATCTGATGCGTGCGGCCGGTTTCCAGCCGGCATTCGATACGCGTCAGTGCGCGATAACGTTCACGCACGCGGTAATGGGTCACCGCCTCGCGGCCATCGTCGCGCACTGCCTGCTTCAACCGGTCGCGCGGATGACGCCCGATCGGCGCCTCGATGCGGCCGCCGGCAACCATCGGGCCATACACGATCGCCTCGTACTGGCGATGCACCGATCGCGCGGACAGTTGCGCGACCAGCGCCGTGTGCGCGCGCAGACTGCGCGCAACGACCATCAGGCCCGACGTACCCTTGTCGAGCCGATGCACGAGGCCCGCGCGCGGAATTTCGGCGAGTTCCGGCGCGTGATGCAACAGCGCGTTCTGCAGCGTGCCGGCCGCGTTGCCGGCGCCGGGGTGCACGATCAGCCCCGCCGGCTTGTTGATGACAAGCACATCGGCGTCCTGATAACGGATGTCGATGCCGATCGGCTCGGGCAACGCGTGCGTCTCGCGTTTCATCTCGATCGTCAACTCGACCCGCTCGTCGCCGACGACGAGATGCCGCGGCACCACCGCCACTCCGTCCAGGCGCACCGCTCCCGAGCGAATCCACGCGGCCAGGCGCGAGCGCGAATATTCCGGCAGCAATTCGGCCAGCACCTGATCCAGGCGACGACCGGCGGCGGCCGGCGGTATGCGGACGGTCAACATGGCATCTTCACGGGTCATGAACGCTCGCCGACACAAAATGCACAACGAAACACGCGGCTTCGAGTTATGATCATGGGTTCAATCATCGCAGAACCTGATTTTCGCATGCGACCTTCTCCTGCATTCCGCTTCATGATCGGCGCAACGCTGTGCGCGCTGATGATCGGCCTCGGTGGCTGTTCGCTGTTCGGCAAGGACAAGAAAGATCCGCTCAATACCCTGCCGGTCGGAGAACTGTACGACAGTGGCGTTCGCGCACTCGAAGGGGGAAACGAAGATCGGGCCGCCCGCATCTTCACGCGGCTGATTTCGCGCTTTCCGTTTGGTCAGTACACCGAGCAGGCGCAGATCAATCTGGCTTACGCCCAGTTCAAGAACGGCAAGCCCGACGACGCCTATTCGACGATCAACCGATTCATCAAGACCTATCCGACCCACCGGCACATCGACTATGCCTACTACCTGCGCGGCTTGATCAACTTCGACCGCGAAGGCGGCCTGCTCGAACGCTACGTCGGACAGGACATGACCAAGCGTGACCAGGTCAACCTGCGCCGCTCGTTCGACGACTTCTCGCAACTGATCAGGCGCTATCCGCAAAGCCGCTATGCGGCCGATGCCCGTCAGCGCATGATCTATCTGCGCAACACGATGGCACAGGCCGACCTCAATGTGGCGATGTTCTACCTGCGCCGCGCGACCTACGTCGCGGCGGCCAACCGGGCCAAGTCGATCGTCGAAACCTACCCGCGCAGTCCACAGGCCAGCGATGCGCTGGCGATCATGGCCAGGAGCTACCGCAAGCTCGGTCAGGACAAGCTTGCCGCCGACGCCGAACGCGTGCTGAAACTCAACTACCCCAACCACCCGTATTTCAAGGGCGACTGGCCCGACTATTCGTCGAATCTCTGGAAACTCATCCCGCTGCACAACCGCGGCTGAGCGCGCTCAACCACGCCAGCCCGAGCTGATCGGATAGCGTCGCTCGCGGCCGAACGCGCAAGTCGTGATTTTCGGCCCCGGCGGTGCCTGACGGCGTTTGTACTCGTTGGCATACACCAGCCGCGCGACGCGACGCACGATCGCCTCGTCGTAGCCTGCCGCAATGATGGCGTCCGGTGATTGCGCATCCTCGATGAAGCGCTCGAGTATCGCGTCGAGCACATCGTAGGGCGGCAGCGAATCCTGATCGGTCTGGCCGGCACGCAATTCGGCGCTCGGTGCGCGCTCGATCACGGCCTGTGGAATCACCCAGTCGCGCGCATGGGCGGAAGCGGCTGCACTGCCGTTGCGCCAGCGCGCAAGGCGATAAACGACTGTCTTGTAGACATCCTTCAACGGCGCATACGCGCCGCACATGTCACCGTACAGGGTCGCGTAACCGACCGCGAGTTCGCTCTTGTTGCCGGTCGCGAGCAGCAGCCGGCCGAACTTGTTCGACAACGCCATCAGGATTACGCCACGACAACGCGCCTGCAGGTTCTCCTCGGTGGTGTCGGCAGCCAGACCGGCGAACGCCGGTGCAAGTATTGCGGAAAACGCCTCGAACGCCTGCTCGATCGAGAAGGTTTGATAAGCCACACCAAGTACGCGCGCCTGCGCTTCGGCCTCACGCAACGACAACTCCGAGGTATGGCGGCTCGGCAGCATCACGGCATCGACGTGGTCGGCGCCGAGCGCATCCACGGCGAGTGCGAGGGTCAGACCGGAATCGACCCCGCCCGAGAGACCGAGCAACACTCCGGAGAAGCCGTTCTTCCGGACATAGTCGCGAATGCCACGTACCAGCCCGGCGTAAATCGTCGCATCCGGTGCGCTCGCGGAAATCGAATCGACCGTGTGCGCCCAATCCGTGCGAAAGCGACGCGTTCGTGCATCGTATTGCGCAATCAGCAGCAAATCGGCAAACGCATCGGCGCGAGCGGCGATGCGTCCATCGGACTCGACCAGCAGCGAGGCGCCGTCGAACAGCAGGTCATCCTGCCCGCCCACGGCATTCAGATAGGCGATGGAGACGTCGTTGTCGCGCGCGTGACGTACCAGCACCTCCTCACGTCGAGCGCCCTGGCGAATATCGAAGGGCGAAGCGTTGATGACGAGCAGCAGGTCGGCGCCAGCCGCGACCGCCGCGCGCGCCGCTTCCTCCGTCCATACGTCCTCGCAGATCAGCAAGCCGACACGGACGCCGTCGATCTCGACAACCGCGCTGTCGCGACCGGATTTGAAGTAGCGTTGCTCGTCGAACACGCCGTAATCGGGCAACGCGCGCTTGCAATGGGTCAGCTCGACACGACCGTCGCGCAACACCGACAGCGCATTGCAGAGGCCCGCATCGCGATGCGGATGTCCGACGCAGACCGCAATGGCGCCGGTCGCCTGTGCCAGGGTGTTCAGCGCGTCGTCGCACGCGTCGAGAAATGCGGGCCGCAGCAGCAGATCCTCCGGTGGATAACCGCTCAGGGCGAGTTCGGGAAATACCACCAGCGCGCAACCCGCAGCGCGTGCCTCGCCGGCCAGTTGCGCCATGCGCGCCGTATTCGCGGCCACCGCGCCAACCGGGAAATCGAACTGGGCCATCGCGAAACGCAGCACGCTCATGAGTGCAGCACTTTACCTTTTCGATTCGCCGCGCGCGCGGATTGTCCTGGCTTGAGCCCGCTTGGCGCCGACACGGCTGGTCTGCTGCGCTTCTTGCGAGCGCCTTGGGCGCTCGCGCCCCCTTCCGGCTGCCGCCACCTTCCCCCGCAAGCGGGGGAAGGACGCGCTTTCAAATTCTCTTCCTTTCCCACCGTCGGGGAAGGAACAACGCGTCCAATTTCTTTTCCTTCCCCACCGTCGGGGAAGGAACAACGCATTCAATTTCTTTTCCTTCCCCCGCTTGCGGGGGAAGGTGCCGAAGGCGGATGGGGGCCGGACGGAGCGAGCGCTTCCAGAATCACCGCCGTCATCTCATCGGTCCTCAGCAACACATCATCGTCCCAGAAGCGCAGCACGCGGAAGCCTTGCGTTGAAAACCACTCATCACGCGCTTTATCGCCGGCCGATTCCAGATGCTGGCCACCATCGACTTCGATGATCAAACCGGCCTCCAGACAGGCAAAGTCGGCGATGTACCGGCCAACCGGATGTTGTTGACGGAATCTGCAACCTGCAAGTCGCCCGAGGCGTAGTTGAAACCAAAGCCGCTGTTCGGCGTCGGTCATCTGGTGGCGAAGCTTTCTGGCGAATCGGGTTTTGGCTTGCCAACGCATGACACGTGTTGGCCATCTGGATGGCTCTGCCGCTTGCGCCCTCCCTGCAGAAGACGTGTCGTTCAGCGCAGTTTCCTGGCCAGCGTGCTGCCAAGATCGGCGGGCGAGCGCACCGTAGTCACGCCGGCTTTTTCCAGTGCCTCGAACTTGGCCTCGGCGGTGCCCTTGCCGCCGGAGATGATCGCGCCGGCATGGCCCATGCGCTTGCCGGCGGGCGCGCTGGCGCCGGCAATGAATGCCACCACCGGCTTGGTCACTGCTTCCTCGATGAACTCCGCGGCCTCTTCCTCGGCGCTGCCGCCGATTTCACCAACCAGGATGATGCCCTCGGTCTGCGCGTCGTCCTGGAACAGGGCCAGCGCGTCGATGAAGTTCATGCCCTGGATCGGGTCGCCGCCGATGCCGATGCAGGTGGACTGGCCCAGCCCGGCGTTGGTGGTCTGGAATACCGCCTCGTAGGTCAGCGTGCCGGAACGGCTGACGATACCGACCTTGCCGGGTTGGTGGATGTGCCCGGGCATGATGCCGATCTTGCATTGGCCCGGCGTGATGACGCCCGGACAATTCGGACCGATCAGCACGGTGTCGGGACAGCCTTTCAGCACATTCTTGACGCGCAGCATGTCGAGCACCGGAATTCCCTCGGTGATCGCCACGATCACGCGGATACCGGCATCGGCGGCTTCCAGGATCGCGTCGGCCGCGAACGGCGGCGGCACGAAGATCATCGATGCGTCGGCGCCGGTGTCGTCGATCGCGTCCTGCACGGTGTTGTACACCGGCAAACCGATGTGTTCGGCGCCACCCTTTCCGGGCGTTACGCCGCCGACCAGTCTGGTCCCGTATTCGAGCGCCTGCTCGGAATGGAACGTGCCCTGCTGGCCGGTGAAGCCCTGGCAGATGACCTTGGTATTCTTGTCGACGAGAACGGACATGGAAATTTTCGCATTGGTATTGATGGCTGCCGGATCAACGTGCACTCCTGTGCGGTCCGGAATTCGACGCTGTCTTGCTGGATCCCGGATCGACGCACGATGCGCTCCGGGATCCGGTCATCCCGACCTCGCTTTCTTCTCTTTCTTCGCGGCGGCGACGGCCTTGTTCGCCGCGTCGTTGAGATCGGTCGCGGAGGTAATCGCAAGGCCGGAATTGGCCAGCAGTTCGCGGCCCTGTTCGACGTTGGTACCCTCCAGGCGCACCACCACCGGGATCGTCAGACCGACTTCCCTGACGGCCGCGATGATGCCATCGGCGATCAGGTCGCAACGCACGATGCCGCCGAAAATGTTGACCAGAATGCAGCGCACCTTCTCCGAGGACAGGATCAGCTTGAATGCCTCGGTCACGCGTTCCTTGGTCGCGCCGCCACCGACATCGAGAAAATTGGCCGGCTCCCCACCGGCGAGCTTGATCACGTCCATGGTCGCCATCGCGAGTCCCGCGCCGTTGACCATGCAGCCGATCGAACCGTCCATCGTGACGTAATTGAGATCGTTCGCCCGCGCCTCGGCCTCGGCCGGATCCTCCTGACTGGCATCGCGCATGGCGACCAGCTTGGGGTGGCGGAATTCGGCGTTGTCGTCGGAGTTGACCTTGCCGTCCAGCGCAACCAGGTCGCCCGACCCGACGATTGCGAGCGGATTCAATTCGATCAGCGCCAGATCCTGCTCATTGAACAACTTGTAGAGGCCGAGCATGAGCTTGGTGAGCTGGGTCGCCTGCTTGGCGCCGAGACCCATGTCGAACGCGAGCTTGCGGCACTGATACGGTTGCAGCCCCTCGACGAAATTGACCTCGACTGTCTGAATGTCGTCCGGATGTTCGCGCGCAACCTGCTCGATGTCCACGCCGCCGCGCGCCGACGCAATGAACGTCACCGCCTGCGCTGCGCGATCGACCAGCACCGAAAGATACAGCTCCTTGAGAATCTCGCTGGCCTCGGTCACCAGCACCTGATTGACCGGCAACGCACGCCCACCGGATTGATAGGTTTCCATGCGCGTGCCGAGCATCGCAGCCGCCGCTTCACGGACCGCATCGGTGGCCTTGCACAACTTGACGCCGCCGGCCTTGCCGCGACCTCCGGCATGGATCTGCGCCTTGACCATCCAGTGTTCGACACCGAGCGCCTTGGCCGCCGCGACCGCCTCGTCGGGCGTCGATGCCACCTTTCCGGCCGGAACCGGAATGCCGTAATCGGCGAACAACTCCTTGGCCTGATACTCGTGAAAATTCATGCGCCACCTTGCAGGGAACGGGCGCCGCTTCCGGGCTGGTGGCCCGGGCCGCATGCGCAATCCGGAATGCGGCAAGCCAGCCGCGGGACGGGCGCGTATTGTGGGCAAAGGTGGCAGTGAAATCAAAACCGGTGCAGTGCCGGACGAAACTTCGGGCGTGAAGACAGGTTGCACAAATCCTTGTGACGCGTTCGGACCAGCGCAGCTCGGACCCTTGCAAGGCAAAGCCGAGCACCTGTTCGCTCTTCCCCGAAAGTACCCATGGATGCGGCGACTCTTGTAAAGTCTCGTTCGGCGTCGAACGGAAGTCATGGCTTGAACGACCGTCCTCCAGCACGCGTTACCAACGCGCTTGGCGATATCACCCGGCGCGAGTTGTATTTTTTCAATCTCTACCGGTGTTTTCAGGCGGTGGTCTATGCCGCCCTGGTGTTCAGCCCGCTCGCTGTCGACTGGGTGCGCCTGAATCGCCCGCTGGTCGGGCGCGCCACCGCCATCGCTTACCTGATCGTCGCGCTGATGTTGCTGGTCGGCACCACCCGCCGAAGCAGCCGGCTTGCCTTCAGCATCAGCGGCGCGCTGCTGCTCGACATCGCTGCCGCATCGCTGATCACGGCGGCCCTGTCCGGTGCGAGCAATGCGGTGCCGATGATGCTTGTCGTCAATATCAGCGTCGCGGCGCTGCTGTTGCCCGCCCGCCAGACCTACGTGCTGGCGGTGCTGGCCGCATTCGGTGTGATCGCACCGGTGCTGTATGCCCAGTTCGTCGACGGCAAGGCCAGCCACAATGGGGTCGAGTCGCTGATGTTCGGCTTTGCCTATGTCACCGTCGCGGCACTGTGCAACACGCTCGGCCGGCACATGCGCGCGACCGAGGCATTGGCCGCGCAGCGCGGCGTCGATCTGCTCAACCTCGAACAGATCAACGATCTGATCATTCACCGCATGAAGACCGGCGTGCTGCTGGTCGACCGTGTCAATCACATCCAGCGCATCAACGAAGCCGGCTGGCATCTGATCGGCAATCCGTCGCCGAGCCAGCGCGATCTCGGTACCGTCGCGCCGGAACTGTCGCGGCGCCTGTATCACTGGCGCAATCTGGGTCGCAGCGACCAGACCGCGGTCGCACTGGCCGAAGATGTGCCCGAAGTGATTCCGCGCTTCACGCGACTCGCGCCGAACGACGACAGCAATGTGCTGATCTTTCTCGACGATACCTCGCTGCTGTCGCGCCGCGCCGAGCAGTTGACGTTGTCATCGCTTGGGCGCCTGTCTGCGTCGATCGCGCACGAGATCCGCAATCCGCTGGCGGCAATCCGTTATTCCGCACAGTTGCTGGCGGAATCACCGGAACTCAACGAGGGCGACAAGCGCCTGATCGACATCGTCAACAATCACTGCACGCGCGCCAACGACGTGATCGAGAACATTCTGCAGTTGTCGCGACGCGAACGCTCGCGTCCGGAAAGTCTCGATCTGAATTTCTGGGTCATGAAATTCGTCGAGGATTATCAGCAGAACAACGACCTTGGCCAGGACCACCTCCGCGCGGTCACCCAGAACCGCACCATCGAGGCGCTGGCTGATCCGCAGCACATGCAGCAGGTCGTGTGGAATCTTGTGCAGAACGCGCTGCGCTACGGACGCCAGCCCGGCGAACCGGCGCGCGTGGCCTTGTCGGCCCGGCTCGCCGGCGACAACGGCCCCCCCGTCATCGAAGTCACCGACCGTGGCCCCGGCATACCGCCCAAGGT
>JBAVZT010000510.1:0-3127 GCA_049588955.1 Rhodanobacteraceae bacterium
CCTCAAAATCGTCGCCGGCATGCTCGGCGTCGATCTCGACGATCTCAAGCATCGCGAGCGCAAACGACGACGCTGGCGCCTCACTGCACTCGCCGCGTGTGGCGTCGCCTTGCTCGCACTGACCAGCACGCTCGCAGTCAACGCCATCATTGCGCGGCACGCAGCCGAACGCCGTCAGCAGCAGGCCGAGAACCTGGTCGGCTACATGCTCGGCGATCTCGACGACAAGCTGCGCGAGGTCAACCGACTCGACATCCTCGAAAGCGTGGCCGACAAGGTGGTGAAGTACTTCGACGCGCTGCCGCCTGCCGACGTGACCGACGATACGCTCGCGCAGCGCGCGCAAGCGTTGCTCAAACTGGGTGCCGCGCGCCGCGACCAGGGCCGTATTCCCGAGGCGCTGGAAGTGTTCAAGCTCGCACTCGCCTCTACTGAGCAACTGGTACGTGATGCGCCGCGCAACGTGTACTATCAAAAAATCCACGCCGAAAGCCTGACTTGGGTTGGGCTCGTCGATTGGTCGCAAGGCCAGCTCGATGACGCGCTCACGCGCTTCGTCGCGGCTCGCGACGCACTGTTGGGCGCAAATGGGCTCGCCCCCGATGACGCTGACGTACTCGATCGCCTGCAGACGGCGCATACCAATGCCGGCCGCATCTTCGAGGCCCGCGGGCAGCTTGAAGATGCGCATCGTGAATATGCCCAAGTACTCGATAGATATAGCTATCTCAGCCGTCGGGAACCGGACAAGCTTGAGTGGAAAACCGAGCTCGGCTACGCACACAACAACCTTGCCCAGTTGGCGCTCAAGGAGGGGCGACTCGATTTGGCGGTCGAGGAATATCTGGCAGATTGGCAGATAAAAGCCAGGCTGTACGGGCTGGACCCGGCGAACAATCTGCGACGCGAAGATCTTGTCGCGAGCGAGGCGTTTCTCGGTCGTGTTCTTTATCTTTGTGGCGAAACCCAGGCGGCAGCAGTGCATCTCGATGCTGCAATGACCAACATCGAGGCGCTGCTCAAGGTCGACCCTGACGCAACCGACTGGATCGAAAAGGCTGGAAACTATGGGTGGATGGTCGGCCAAATTGCGCGCGTACGCGGGGATTGGGTGACGGCGGAGCAACGCGACACCGCATCACTTGCGCACCTCCAGCAATTGGTCGCGAAAGACCATGGCAACGTCGGCTGGTTGCGCAAACTCGCGCGCGCCGAAATCGAGGACGCGCAACGCTTGCTCGCGCAACGGCAACTGGGTGCGGCGCAGGACACCGCGACGATGTCGAAAGCCCTCGCCATTCGCGTGATGAAGCTCGCGCCGCAGGACATCAACGGCGCTCTGGATCTAGCACAGGCCCGTCTGGTACTGGGCGACATAGCCGCGGCGGCAGGCAATCTGCCGACGGCGCAGACCAATTGGAGCTCTGCGGTAAACGCGTTACGCCAACGCGCCGCGACAGCGATAGACCCGGTTGTTCTCGACCTCTGGTGCAGCGCCTTGCTGCGGCTGGGGCAGCTCAACGAGGCGTCCAAGGCACTTGCGGCCCTGTCCCGCGCGGGCTATCGGGAACCCGACTTCGTAGCACAGGTGACCAAGGCCGGCATTGCCTATCCGCTGGATACGTCGGCGTCACGACGCATCGCGCGCCTTATCGATCAGCCGGACGTAGCGGACGCGCAAGCGCGGGATGAATCCAAACACTGATATCGCGTCTTTTAGCGCTACGCGATTTGACACCCCTGAAGGGAGATTCCGATATGCCGAACTACACCATTCGATGCAACAAGACCGGCTCAACGACGCCCTACGCACTATCGATATTCGACGCCACCGGTCAAGTTATCAACGGACCCATCGACGTGAACACGAAAACGGATTTTGAATTGAAGGTTGACGAAGGTGCGTCAGCCCCGGAGACCAAGGGCTTTACCATCAATGTAACTCCTGACCAACCCGGCCAGATCCAGCCCCTGATTGGACAAAAGACCCAGACAATCAATTTCACCGACCAATGTACGCAGTCCTGCATGATAAACATGAACCTTTCGGCGTACGTCCCCGGCAACCCGGCACCGATCATTGCGGGACCAAAACCCGTCATCCGAAATTCGCCCCGAGGGCCGCAGTTTCGACTGAAGCTCATCGTGGGCATCACGCTGGCGCTGGTGGCGCTGGCCGTGATCGCCTACTACATGTATTTCCGATAGGGAGTCCTTGTGGAGACCCGCCTGGGATCGATTGTTTACCCGCGCCAAAGAGGCTGCTGAAACAAATGTTTAAGGAGTTAATGCCGGTGCCGGCGATTCCACTGGTGCTGCGGCGCGGCAGTCCCGGGCGCGATGGGGTTCATGCTCCGAGGCAAGCTGGTTGGTGTCCGCAGAGCTGGGATTTCGACGACCGGTCCCCGCTCCTACGGGTAGCGAGGGATGCTGGCCGGAGCGCCTCAGTCGAAGGATCGGCGCGCGAGGGTCGCGCATGACGAAGACAACCGCCAGCGCCACGTTCGCGTACCGCGCTTTCATCAGCTACAGCCATCACGATCGCGCGTGGTGCCACTGGCTGCACAAGGCGCTCGAAACCTACCGCGTGCCATCGCGCCTGGTGGAAACGGAAACTGCGGCCGGAGTGATTTCGCGCCGGCTTACGCCGATCTTCCGCGATCGCGACGAGTTGCCCAGCGCGGCGGATCTCGGCGCCAAGGTCAATCGCGCGCTGGAGGCCTCGGCCAACCTGATCGTCATCTGCTCGCCGCACGCGGCCAGTTCGCGCTGGGTCAACGAGGAAGTACTTGCCTTCAAGCGACTTGGCCGCTCGCATCGCATTTTCTGCCTGATCGTCGATGGTGAACCGGACGCGAGCGACCAACCCGGCGATGAAGACAAGGAATGTTTCTGCGAGGCATTGCGCTACACCGTCGATGCAGACGGCCATCCGACGAGCGAGCGCACGGAGCCGATCGCGGCCGACGCGCGCGCGGGCAAGGACGGCAAGGCCAACGCCAAACTGAAACTGATCGCCGGCATGCTCGATGTCGGCTTCGACGCGCTGAAGCAGCGCCAGTTGCAGCGGCGCAACCGACGCATGGCCGCGATCACCGCAGCGGCGGTCGCAGCCATGCTGGTCACC
>JBAVZT010000511.1:0-3418 GCA_049588955.1 Rhodanobacteraceae bacterium
ACCCAGGGCGCCGTCGCGGCCGATGCTGACGCGGAGTCGGAACTCACCAGGGACGCGGCCGAAAACGGGGAAGACGCCATTCTTTCGTGCGGCGCGGCGGAACGCAACGATGGCGTCAAGCGGCGCGAACGCGTGCGCGAGCGCGGCGGTCAAATGACAGTTCCTGCAACCCTGCGAGCGCCCGCCATGCGACAATTCCCACAACCCGACAAGCGCCGATTCGAAAAGCGCCGGATTCGAACCAGCACCCACCACGCCGTCGGGACAACGTCGACGTCACTTGCGAGGTCCCATGCAGGACTTGCCCAAACACAGCGCCGAGCCCACTGCCGCGCCCACGCCGGTCGCTGCCGGACCAGCGGCGGTCCGGATCAACGGCAAGCCGTACTATCACGACGGCGATGAAACCATGCCGCTCCTGTGGTTCCTGCGCGATCACCTGCGTTTGACCGGCACCAAGTTCGGTTGCGGCATCGGCGCCTGCGGCGCATGCACCGTGTTGCTCGACGGCGCCGCCGTGCGATCGTGCCGAACCCCGATGCAGGCGGTCGCCGGTCATGCGGTCACCACGGTCGAAGGGCTCGAAACCGACAAGCTGCATCCGTTGCAGCAGGCCTGGATCGACGAGGACGTCCCGCAATGCGGTTATTGCCAAGCCGGGCAGATCATGGCGGCCGTGGATCTGCTCAAGCGCAAGCCCAAACCGACCGATGCCGATATCGCCACGCTCGGTAATCTGTGCCGCTGCGGCACCTATCCGCGCATCCGTCGCGCGATCCTCCGCGCGGCCGAACGCATGCGCGCTGCGAGCAAATGAACGACGGCGACCTGCCCAACGCAAGCCGGCGTCGGTTCCTCGCCTTCGGCTTGACCGCATCGGGCGCGTTGCTGGTCGGAATTCGCCTGGCCGGCGCCACCGATGCGCTGCTGCCGCCCGAATTGCTCGGCGACGATTTGACCCGGCTCGGACCGTTCGTGCGCATTGAACGCGATAATCGCGTGGTCATCGGCGCGCGCGGCTGCGAAATCGGCCAGGGCGTCATGACCTCGCTGCCGATGCTCATCGCCGACGAACTGGATGTCGACTGGGCGCAGGTACGCGTCATCCAGTTGCCCTACGGTTACCTGGAAACCGACCAGGGACCGACCAATCGCTACGGCAACCAGCACGCCGGTGGCAGCACCAGCATTCCGGATGGCTGGGCCGATCTGCGCGAAGCCGGTGCGGTGGCACGCTGGCTGCTGATCCGCGCGGCCGCCGCCGAGTGGCATCTGCCGGCGGCGCGGCTGCAAACCGGATCCGGGAAAGTGCGTGCGCCGGATGGCCGCACGCTGACCTACGGAGCGCTGGCGCGCAGCGCCGCCGCGCTGGATCCGCCGACTCAGCCGATGACGCTGAAGAACCCCTCTGAATACCGTGTCATCGGCTCGCCGACGCCCGTGGTCGACGCGCGTGACATCGTCACCGGGCGCAGCCAGTTCGGTATCGATGCCTATCGCGCCGGTGCCCTGACCGCCGTGATGCTGCGCTGTCCGCATCTGGACGGAACGCTCGACACACTCGACGACAGTGCCACGCGCAAGACGCCCGGTGTGAAGGATGTCCTCACCATTGCCGGCCCGAAGCCCGACACGGCATTCGGCGGCCCGCTCGCTGCAGGCATAGCCGTGCTGGCCGACGATACCTGGGCGGCGTTGAAAGGTCGCGAAGCGCTCAAGGTGACCTGGAAACCCGGGCCATGGACCCGGGAATCGAGCGCCTCCTTGAAGGCAGCCGCGAACGCCGCCCTCGACAACGACGAGAACGGCGTCGAAGTGCGCCGCGATGGCGACCTGGCAAAAGCGCGCAAACAGGCACGCCACGTCGTCGAGGCTCGCTACGAAGTCCCGTTTCTCGCCCACGCCACCATGGAGCCGCCGGCCGCGTTGATCGAGATCACGAGGAACAGCGCGCTTCTGATTGCTTCGCTGCAAAGCCCCGATGGCGCGTCGCAAGTCATAAGCGCGCTGACCGGCCTGCCACGCTCGGCGATCGACATCCGCATGACCCGCGCCGGCGGCGGTTTCGGGCGGCGTCTCAAGAACGACTATGTCGCCGAAGCGGTATTGATCGCGAAAGCCGCCGGCAAGCCGGTCAAGCTCCAGTGGACGCGCGAGGATGATCTGCAACACGACTTCTACCGACCGTTTGGCGTACACGCGATGACCGCGACGCTCGATCGCGCAAAACGCGTGACCGGCTGGGCACACCGATGCGCCGCGACGCCACGCAACTACCGCGACGAAGGTCTCAAGGACGCGCCGATCTGGATAGGCTGCCTCGAACCGGATGATTTTCCGGCGGGTCTCGTGCCCAATCTCGAGAAGACCTTCTATCCCGTTCAGTCGGGCATGCCGCGCGGATGGTGGCGCGCGCCGCTGCACACGTTCATCACATTTGCCGAGCAGGCGTTCATCGACGAGATCGCCCACGAAACCCGGCAGGACCCGGTGAAACTTCGTCTCGCGATGCTGGGTGACGCGCGCCTGTTGCCGTATCGCGGCCACGGGGGGCCCGCATTCGACACCGCCCGGCTCGCCAATGTGCTGACGCGATGCGCCGACAAGATCGGTTGGGGCAAGAAACGCAGCGACGGTCATGGAATCGGCATCGCGTGCCATTTCACGTTCGGCGGCTATGCCGCGAATGCGTTCGAGGTTTCCGTGAGAGACGGCAAACTTCGAATCCATCGCGCACTGTGCGTGATCGATGTCGGACGCGTCGTCAATCCGCTCGGCGTCGAGGCACAGATGATGGGTGGCACCATCGACGGCATATCAAGCGCCCTCAATCTCCGGATCACCGTCAAGAACGGGCAGGTGCAACAGAGCAACTTCCCGGATTACCGCTTGATGGGAATGGCACAGGCCCCGAAGAGCGTCGAAGTCGAGATCGTCCAGTCGGACGCAGCGCCCAGCGGTGCCGGCGAAATGGGCATTCCATGCGCGGCGCCGGCTCTGGCCAATGCGATCTTCGCAGCGACCACCGTGCGCGTGCGCACGCTGCCGATCATGCCGGAGTTGTTGCGGATGCTGTGAGCGCGTTCGCGCTCCTGGTATTCGTTTTGCTCGCCTCACCGGTAGCCGACGCTCGCCTGTTTCCTCTTGGCTTCTCTCGCTCGATGTGTCGTTTGCGCGAATGTTTCGCTCACCCTGGGACGCGCCTGCGCCCGCCTGTCCGTTTGGCTCCGCTTCTCTCGCCCAATGCAGTGCCATCGCAAGAGTTCCGCTCACCCTGCGGGCCTCTTCGTCCGCCACCCGCCGCCTCCAACGGGACCCAAAAGCAAACAGCGCGCATGGCCGCCGCTTTTGATCCTGGTGCCGTACGCGGTGCCGAGCATCGCAGCCGCCGGCGGGAACACCCGAAGGGCGGACGCGA
>JBAVZT010000512.1:0-13210 GCA_049588955.1 Rhodanobacteraceae bacterium
ATCATGGTGACCGGTCGCAGTTTCAACGATCCTGCGGGCACCTTGCGTGACGAGCAGAACTGTACCGACGGTATCGCCAATGGATCCCAGACCAGCAGCAGTAACCGCTGGGGCGACTATTCGGAGATGAGTGTCGATCCATCGGACCAGTGCACCTTCTATTACACGGACGAATACTATCCGACCACGGGTGGCGCGAGCTGGCACACGCGCGTGTGTTCGTTCAAGTTCCCGGATTGCGGTAATCCGGACTTCGCTCTCGTGTCCGACACGCCCCGACGCATCGAGATGTGCGGCGCGACCGCCGCTGGCGATCCCACCTGGACCCTGCGCGCGGGCGTGCTGAACGGATTCAGTGGCGATGTAACGCTTACGGCCAATGGGGTCCCGGCCGGAGCCACGGCCGCGTTCGATCCGAATCCGATTGCTGCGCCGGGTCAGAGCACCCTCACGCTGATCAACGGAGCGGAGCTGCCCACTGGCGAATACGCGTTCGACGTCGATGGTACGAGCACGAGCCTGACTCGATCGATCGGCTTGGAGCTGGGCGTCTCGGCCACCGAACCCGACGTACCCGAGCTGACGTCTCCAGCCGACACTGCAACCAATACGAGCGTTCGACCGACACTCTCATGGGGTGGCCGTGTCTTCGGTGACGGATTCGACGGCACAGCCTTGCCGCCGGTGCCGCCGGTCGGCGGCGCGCTGAGCTACACCGTGCAGGTGGCGAGCGATCAGGCGTTTACGAACATCGTCGCCAGCGCCACCGTGACCACGACATCCTGGACCGTCAGTCCCGCGCTCGATTCCAGCACGACTTTCTACTGGCGCGTCATTCCGCACAACTATTGCGGCGACGGTGCGACCTCGGCGGTGTTCAGCTTCACCACGGGCGACCCCGCCATGTGTCCGGAAGGAACGACAGCCATGGTTGTCTACAACGACGACTTCGAAAGCGGGATCAACGGCTGGACCACGGGCGGCACCGGCGGGAGTGCATGGAGCCAAGGCCCTGCGCCGAGCGGCACCGGCCTGACGTCGACGGTGTGGCTGATACCGGACAATCAAGTGACCAGTAATCAAACGCTGGTTTCACCGACCATCACGATTCCGGCCGGGGCGACTTCCGTGATCATGTCCTATGACACCTATCACAGCTTCGAGACGGTCGATGCGAGCTCCTGCTACGACAACTCTTCTCTGGCCCTCGCCAGCGATGGTTCGTCGACCTTCGACTATCTTGGCCCGGAGCGCATGATCACCGATCCGTACGATGGCGTCGCAACGGACACTCCGCCAACGACCGGCGAGCTGGTCTGGTGTGAGCCCCCGACCCGTATCCCGAACCAGTCGGTCGTGGACCTCTCCGACTTCGCGGGCCATGACGTGCAGATCGAGTTCCTTGCCTTGAGCGACCCGAACACGGCCGCAGCTCCACCGAACGGCATGGTCATCGACAACTTCAAGGTCCAGGCCTGCCAGTAGCACGTCAGTGCTCTGCCCGGGGATGCATTTCCCGGGATACATTCACAGCCACCGCCTGCGGGCGGTGGCTTTTTTTTGGCTTGTCCCGGGTCTCTATATATCGCTTCATCCGGAATAAGCGATATAATGACCGATCCGGCTCCGTGCCCCGCTTTTCCGAGGAAGATCAATCCATGAATGCCGTAGTCAAGAACGCGCCCGCCCACGATTTCAACATCAGGGACATCAGCCTCGCCGGCCTCGGGCGAAAACGCATCCGCATGGCCGAAGAGGAAATGCCGGGACTGATGTCGATCCGCGCGAGGTATGCGCCGGACCGACCACTGGATGGCGTACGCGTGACCGGCTCGCTGCACATGACCAAGGAAACGGCCGTCCTGATCGAAACACTCGGTGCGCTCGGCGCTTCGGTGCGCTGGGCTTCGTGCAACATTTTTTCGACCCAGGACGATGCAGCCGCGGCGATCGCCGACAGCGGCGTGCCGGTATTCGCCTGGAAAGGCGAAACCCTCGAGGAATACTGGCAGTGCACGCTTGATGCGCTGACGCATCCGGGCCACAAGGGACCCGAACTCATCGTTGATGACGGCGGCGATGCGACCCTGCTTATACACAAGGGAAAGGACATGGAAGAGGGTTCCGACTGGGTCGATCAACCCGGTGCCAACCACGAGGAGCAGGTGATCAAGAACCTGCTCAGGAAAACCCGCGACGATCGTCCGGGCTTCTGGGGTGAAGTGGCCAAGGGCTGGCGTGGAGTTTCCGAGGAAACGACCACCGGTGTGCACCGGCTGTATCAGCTCGCCGAGGTCGGCAAACTGCTGGTGCCGGCGATCAACGTCAATGATTCGGTTACCAAGTCCAAGTTCGACAATCTCTATGGTTGTCGCGAATCGCTGGCCGATGGTATCAAGCGCGCGACCGACCTGATGGTCGCCGGCAAAGTCGCCGTCGTATGCGGTTATGGCGATGTCGGCAAAGGCTCTGCGCATTCGCTCAAGGGCTTTGGCGCACGCGTCATCGTCACCGAGATCGACCCGATCAATGCGCTGCAGGCCGCGATGGAAGGATTCGAGGTGACCACGGTCGAGGACACCCTCGGCGAAGCCGATATCTACGTCACGACCACCGGCAACAAGGATGTACTGACGTTCGAGCACATGCAGGAAATGAAAGATTGCGCGCTGGTATGCAACATCGGTCACTTCGACAACGAGATCCAGATCGACCGGTTGAAGGCGGCCCCTGGTGTCAAGCGCGAGAACATCAAACCGCAGGTCGATCGCTTCGATTTCTCCGATGGCCATTCGATCTACGTCCTGGCCGAGGGTCGTCTGGTCAATCTCGGGTGCGCTCACGGCCATCCGAGTTTCGTCATGTCCAACAGTTTTTCGAATCAGACGCTGGCGCAAATCGACTTGTGGAAGAATCGCGACGCTTACGAGAAAACCGTCTACCGGCTTCCAAAGAAGCTCGATGAGGAAGTCGCCAGGCTGCATCTGGACAAGATCGGCGTGAAGCTGACCAAGCTCACTGCCGAGCAGGCCGACTACCTCGGCGTGCCGATCGAGGGGCCGTACAAGGCGGAACACTATCGATATTGACATGCGTGAGACGTGAGACACAGGGCAAACGTCCTCGACAGTGGCGCCGTTTCGGTTCAAACATTACGAGCGCGAAGCCTGGCAGGACGTCATGTGCCTGGTGCGCTGCGTGTATGCGCCGACCAGCGAGGTCCGTGTTCATGAGCGTCATGGATTTCCCGCGATTCCTGCGGACCGCAAGAGCCGGACCCGATGCCTTGCTGTGGCTGAGCAAAGATCTCGAATTCACGTCCGACATCGGCTTGGCGCGGCAAACGCATGCCTGCTTTGCCAACTCAACGGATTGATCAGATTCATGGAGCGCGTCGATGATCGAACATCTCTCGTCTGACGTCCCACGTCTTTCCAAGCCCGTTTCACTGGAATTCTTTCCGCCCAAGACCCAGGAGCAGCGCACCCGTTTTGCGCGCGCATTGCCGAAGCTCAAATCGCTGCAACCCGAGTATGCAAGTGTCACCTTCGGTGCCGGCGGCTCGACCCTGAGCTACACACCCGAGACGGTGCGTTCGCTGCTTGCCGCAGGATTCGAGACTGCGCCGCATCTGTCGTGCATGGGCGGTACGCGCGCCGAGATCGCTGCTCTGCTCGATCAATACATGGCGATGGGTTGCCGCCGCGTCGTGGCGCTGCGCGGCGATCTGCCGTCAGGCATGGTGCGTGCCGGCGATTTCCGCTACGCCGCAGAACTGGTTGCCTTCATTCGTCAACACTCGGGTAACCACTTTCACATCGAGGTCGGTTGCTACCCGGAAACTCATCCGCAGGCCGAAGACGCACTGGCCGACCTCAGGCATTTCGAAGCCAAGGTCGCAGCCGGCGCCAATGGTGCCATCACGCAATACTTCTTCAACCCCGACGCGTATTTCCGCTTCGTTGACGATGCCCGTCGAATGGGTATCACCACGCCGATCGTGCCGGGCATCATGCCGATTTCGAACTTTACCCAGTTGCGGCGATTTTCCGAAGGTTGCGGTGCGGAGATACCGCGCTGGATCGCCAAACGCATGCAAGCCTACGGCGACGATGTCGACAGCGTGCGAAAGCTCGGCGCCGATATAGTGGGCGCATTGTGCCGACGTCTGCTGGAAAACGGAGCGCCTGGTCTGCATATCTACACACTCAACCGTTCCAAGGCGACGCTGGACGTCTTGGACCAACTGGCCTCGAATCACGATTTGCGTCCGGGTAATGAACGACAGCATCCGCCCGTGTGAGCGCCGCTGGTTGGTGCGTTTGCTTGTCACCAGCTCCTTGGCTGCGCTGTCGGCTGGTGCGGCGGCGAGCCAGGCAGTTCATCGTTGTCTCGGAGAGCATGGCGAAGTCGAGTTTTCGGGAGTTCCCTGCTCCGTACCCTTGTCTTCATCGTCGCGCCGCATCGGGGCTTCTGACACCGCGATCCGGGCGCTCGGGAGCATCTGTCCGACGTCGGCGGCCGAACTTCGCGCGCAAGTTGTCGATGCGTTCGATCGTCACGACACCAATGCGTTGGCCGAACTGATCCTGTGGGACGGGGTTGGAGCCACCGATGCACAACAGCGAATGCGCGAATTGACCGCACTCATCGATGAGCCATCGGTACGTGTCGACTTCGAGCCGGACGCCGCGGGCTTGCCGCGCTTCGGCGATGATCCGGCCGGCGAAATGCTCGATTTCGGAAGTGGCGATGCCAACCCTGCGGACCTTCGCCTGCAGGTCACTTCCATCGGCGGGTGTCACTGGCTGAGCTGGTGATCGTGACGCAAAAAGTACCGGGGGCGCGGCTGCTATCATGCGGGCTTGACGTTGTGTGAGGCCCGTATGATGGCGATCTATCCTTCCCGCATCTGGCACAACGGCGCGATCAAGCCCTGGGCTGAGGCAACGACGCATGTGATGTCGCACGCGCTGCACTACGGATCGTCGGTATTCGAAGGTATCCGCAGCTATGCAACGCCGAAGGGGCAAGCGATCTTTCGTCTCGGGGATCACTTGCGGCGTTTGTTCCATTCCGCGAAGATCTACGACATCGTCGTTCCGTACACGCAGAACGAACTTGCGGGTGCCTGCCGCGAAGTGATTGTGGCAAACGGGCTGGATAGCGCTTATTTGCGACCGCTGGTGTTCCGCGGTCTCGGCGGCTTCGGCTTGTCGGCCGAAACGCCCACCGACGTTTCGATCGCGGCATGGCACATGGGCCCTTATCTCGGCCCGGACGTGCTGGCGGCCGGCATCGACGCCTGTGTTTCCAGTTGGCAGCGTTTTGCCCCGAATACGATCCCGGCCGGCGCCAAGGCCGGCGGCAACTACCTGTCGGGCCAGCTTGTCGCTCGCGAAGCAAGGCGTCTGGGCTTCGGCGAAGGCATCGCGTTGGCGTCGACGGGCCTCCTCAGCGAAGGCGCCGGCGAGAATCTGTTTCTGGTATTCGGCAACCAACTTCACACGCCGCCGGTCAGCGCCGCGCTGCTCAACGGCATCACGCGCGATACGCTGATCACCCTGGCTCGGGCCGACCGGATCGACGTGATCGAACGCGATCTTCCGCGCGAATATCTTTACCTTGCCGACGAATTGTTCATGTGCGGTACCGCGGCGGAGATTACGCCGGTGCGTTCGGTCGACGGAAAACCGGTCGGCAACGGCAAGCCCGGTCCGCTCACGGCGCGCATGCAGGAACTGTTTTTCGGACTGTTCGATGGGCGCACTGAGGATACGCACGGTTGGCTTGAAATGCTTTGAAAAGTGCGGACGAGGATGCCCGACTCTGCGATCACGGACGATCGTAAAAGCAAACAAACAGGCACGACGGCATACCAGCTCCGATCGTGCGCAAGGCACGCGAGCTTCGTGTCACGGACGATCGCGAAAGCAGATACTCGCGACAGCGCCACCCTGCGGGCGCGGCGCAAGCGTTGCGCGCCAGCCGTACAGATCGCACAGGCGTTTGACGATCGCGAGCCCGAGCCCGGCGCCCTTGCCACCTATGCTGCCGCGCTCACCGCGCCGAAACAGGCGTTCGGCATCTCCGGGTTCGATCCCCGGGCCGGAGTCCTCGACCGTCACACGGCCGTCGCCGACAGCAACCGTGATTTCACCCTGTTGCGTGTATTTGAACGCATTGCCGATCAGGTTGCCCAGCGCGACGGCAACGACCGATGCAGGCGCATCAACGGTCAGATCCTCCGTGATATTGACTTTGACTGCGATCGGCTTGTTGATCAGATGCTGGCGGTTGACATCGACCACCTGCTCGACCACGCGTGCCACATCGGTTGTCTCGCCATCGACCGGCGCCTGACGCTCACGCCGCGACAACAGCAACAGCGCGTCGGTCAGTTCGGTTGACTGGCGCACCGCGCGTTCGATGCGCTTGAGGCGCTCGTGGACCTTGTCGGGCAAGTCATAAGCGAGCAGCAATTCGGTCGTGGTCGCGATCACGGCCAGCGGCGTGCGCAGCTCATGGCTCACATCAGCGTTGAACTCGCGATCGCGTTCGACCAGTTCCGTAAGCCGGCTCGAATAATCGTCGAGCGCCGCCGCAAGCTGACCGACCTCGTCATTGGCGAAATGCGGCTTCAGCGGCTGCGGGCGACCGCTGCGACTCAAGGCCTGGACCCGGCGTGCCAGATCGGCGACCGGGCTCATGACACGGGCCGACGACCAGAAACCGATGACCAGCGACAATACCGAGAACACCAATACCGCCAGGACCAGTGCCGCCTGGAGCAGACGCTGGGCATGCCTCTCCTGCGCCGTGTCGTACTGCAGGAAGAACCAGTAGTGCGGATCCTTGTGCACGGCCAGTTTGTACACGCTGCGCCCGCCCTTGCCGTCGGGCTGATTGAGGTCGTACACGCCATCGGGCAGGTCGCGCCATGCGAACGGCACATTGGCGAACTTTCGTTCGCTGTACGTATAGCCGGTGATCTTCTGGAACCGAAACAACGGCTGGTCCGGATCCTTGTAGAAGCTCTTCGCGTAATCGTTGAGGTTCTTCTGCAGTGCCTCGCCGATCAGTTTGTCCTCGAGCCAGCCGCGCAGAAACACGGCGCTCACCGCGAACAACGCGGTCAACGCGAGCCCGAACAGCGCGAACGAAAAAATGATCCGGCTGCGGAGCCTACGCCGGTACTGCATCCGGATCGACCATGCGATAGCCGATGCCGTGCCGCGTATGGATCAGCGGGGTACCAAAGGGTTTGTCGATGGCGGCGCGCAAGCCATGGATATGCACTCGCAACGAGTCGCTGTCAGGCAGTTCCTCACCCCACACACGGGTTTCCAGTTCCTGCCGCGTGACCACGGACGGGGCGGCTTCCATCAGCGTCTGCAGGAGTTTCAGGCCGATCGGATTGAGTTGAATCTGCTTGCCGGCGCGCGTGATCACCAGCGTATCGAGATTGTAGTTGAGATCCGCAAGCTGCAGCACGCGACTCTTGGGTCCTTTGCCGCGCCGGCCAAGCACTTCGATGCGCGCGGCGAGTTCCTGCAACGCGAACGGTTTGACCATGTAATCGTCGGCGCCGGAGTCGAAGCCGGTAAGCTTGTGCTCCAAGGCATCGCGCGCGGTCAACATCAGCACCGGCGTTTGCCGGCGTGCTTCCTGGCGCAGCTTGCGGCAGACTTCCAATCCGTCCATGCCGGGCAGGCTCAAGTCCAGCACGATCACATCGAAGTCGTTGACAACCGCCAGATGCAGGCCGGTGACACCGTCGCCGGCGAAATCCACCACATGACCCTTGTCAGCAAGGAAGTCGCCGATATTTGCGGCGATATCGCTGTTGTCTTCGATCACGAGTATGCGCATGGACGACAGAATACAAGAGGACGGAGGAAGGCGGGACAGAGCGGCACTTGATCGCTCACGCCACGCTCAGGAAGCGGCTATCGCTCGCCAATTTCGACGGATGAGACGGGCACGACTGGAGACCAAGGGGCGGCGGGCGCGAGAATCGCATCCACGATAGGGATTATGCAGAAAATGACCCAAGGAGGTGCCATTGGGGGAACACACCTCGCTTGGGTCAAAAAAGCTACTGCCCCGATTACCGTAATCTGCCTATCACAGAACCTGAACTTTAGGAGTGTCGAGCAGGACTACAGCGACTGAGACTATAGGAGCGATTCACTTAAGAAGCCGTTAAAGCCCTCTGATTGTTCTGTTAACGACAGACCCTGCAGATGTCAGTCCCGGTTGCCAAGGCGGCAAGATGGTTCAGGGCCCGATCCGGTGCGACCCGCCCTCCATGTTGCCACCGCCATGGATGATGGTCATGTTGGCCGTAGGTTCATCCGGCAAGTGGCGGCACAGGAGCGAGCCGGTCCTCCGAATGCAATTGGCATTTTCGGAGTCCCCGCCGCCCGTGCGTTCGGCAACCGCTGGTGTGGCAGGTACGGAGCTCGGCGGCTCGGAAAGCGGAATCTCGAGCCTTGCTATGTCAAGGGCTCCGGTCGCCGGTTTGAGGCTGTCCCGCAATGCGTCCGCCAGCATGGCATGCGGGCGCGCAAGCGTCGAGAGGACTTCGACCGGCGAGTCAACCCACCGCGAAAGCGATGCAACCATCTTCCCGCGCGTTGCCACACTTCGCTTCGACTTCACTGCCGGCAACGTCAAACGCGGGGGGGACAAAGCCTGCGGTGCTCCGACCGTCGGCGGCAGCTTCAGTCCAAAATTCAGAAGTATCCGAATGTCCGGTCGCGGCAGTCGATCGAGTACGGCACTGATCGTGACGCCGGCATCGGTCTCACGTTCCTGAATCTGCAACGCCGTCGCCAGCGTAATGAAGGCCGTCGCGGCGATCACCAGCCATAGTGCGACATTCGATCGTCCCGGCGCCAGGCCTGGCGTCGGCATACCGACAATGCGGCGCACCCGTTCGATCAAAACACCCCCGGTTGCCGCGACCGCGAGGCGGCTCCCGGTATGGCGGAATTCCTCGAGTGCAGCCAGCGTGCGTGCGTATTCGCGCGGTTCCCCGCGAGTCACGCGCAACACCAACTGATCACAGCAGATCTCACGCTCGTTTCGCACATCGCGCGAGATCCAGTGGACCACCGGATGGTAGTAGAGCAGCGTTTCGAGCACCGCCTGGACAAGGTTGACCAGGTGATCGTAGCGGCGCAGGTGGCCGAGCTCATGCGCAAGAATCAATTCCACTTGCTGACGCGGAAATCCGAGCGCAACCGACGCCGGCAGCAGAATCGCCGGCTTGATCCAGCCAATCAACGTCGGCGTGTCGATATGGTTCGATATGAGTACGCGTACGCGGGTAAGCCCGAAGCGCGATGCGAGGTGCCCAAGCATGCGATCGAGATCGCAATGACGGCGCGCAAGGCGGCAGGCAACGCGGTCGAGCGAGCGCCATTGGCGCAATGCTCGAACGGCCATTGCCAGCGCACCAACAACCCACGCGAGCACCAACCATGGCAGATATTGCGACAGATCCGATGTCGCCAGCGCGACCCCATCGAGGCGCGGGCGCGAGCCGATGCCGGCGACCACATCAAGCGTCGGTGTCGCCATCAATGCGGGCTGCGGGCGCAACAGCCATAAGGTGACCAATGGGCAGATCGCGAGCAGCGTGAGGGCGAGCAAACCCAGCAGATAACGCAGATCGCAGCTTTGCTTCGGCACCAGTCTGCGAAACAGTGCGTAGGCCGCCCCGATCACGACGCCCTGCCAGATGAAATGCAGCAACGCCCAGCCGAGAGCTTCGACCCACGGTTGCCATTGGGCGAACAATGCGGTCATCGCTGCTCTCTCCGGTCGAGCTTGTCCAGCAACGCGCGAATCTCGTCGAGTTCCTCGGGCGTCGCGTGAGGCCGATCGCCGAGCGCGTGCAATACCAGTTGCGAAGCGGATCCATCGAACACGCGCTGAACCATGTCCGCGAGAAAACGCCGCTGCGTATGCGCCTTGCCGATGACTGCACGATAGACATGCGCCCGCTCGGAATCGTCACGCGCGACGAGTCCCTTGGAGTGCATGATCTGCATGAGTTTGAGCGCAGTCGTATAACCGCTGCCATCGTCACCGTAGATGGCCTGATGCACCTCGCGGACTGTGCATGGACCGCGGTCCCACAGTATTTCGAGGATCGCGTATTCGGATTCGGTTGGTCTGGATAGCGACTTCGGTTTGCGCGGCATCACCGCCCCCACTGCGTACGCGTTGCCCATTCCCGTGTCATGCACGGCGCCATCGCGGAACACGACTTGTGGCCACCGGCCGATTCCATCATAGCGCGGCCGACCTGCTCACGAGGTGATACTCGAATGCGCGACCATGACGGTCAATGTCCGCTCAGTTCCGCCGCTCTCGCTGCGCGGCTCTGATCGGACATCGTGTCGAACTCCTTCCTGGATTCGGCTCGGTTGCGCGCAAGTTCGCCATAGGTCTTGCAGATCGTAACCGGCAGGTGCGAACCGGTCGGCGCGACCTTCTGACAGATCAAGCGATCGCTCGAGTTATGCGCGAGGATGCCGTTGACCTGTTCCTGTGCATTGAACAACTTGAGCCGATCGCCCTCCGGCATGTTGGCCACCGACCCGCTCGTCTTCAGCAGCGAGGCCATCTCGTCAAGCTTGCGGTCGACCAGATGCTTGTCGCTTGATCCGATGAATTCGTATTGACCGCCCGGCTCCATCTGGTGCCGGATCTCACCAGCCAGCGGCGCGAACTTGGCCGCCGAATCGGCGACCACCACTTGCTTCACATCCTCCCTTGCCGCAAGCGGGGAGGAGAAAATCAGGGCTGCGACCATCGCGAGTATTACCTGCTTGAGCATGACCGACCTCATCGTGGAACGAACACTACGAAGAAAATCGTAGTACGGCTTGAGGCGGTTGTCAACAAGCACGTGTCAACCGGTTGCGCGAGTCGCTATCGCGCGCTCGAGGTGCTCGACGATCGCCGCGGCGATATCTACTCCGGTGGCCGCTTCGATGCCCTCGAGTCCCGGCGATGAGTTCACTTCGAGCACCAGCGGCCCCCGCCGCGAACGCAACACATCGACACCTGCAACGTCGAGATCCATCAGCCGCGCGGCGCGCACGGCGATGTCGATTTCGGCGTCGCTGGGGCACGCCGCGCTGGCGCTGCCGCCCCCATGCAGGTTGGCCCGGAAGTCACCTTCCGGTGCCTGCCGCTCGATGGCGGCAACCACCCGCCCGCCGACCACGAAACAGCGCAGGTCCGTGCCGTTGGCCTCGCCTATGTACTCCTGCACGATGAAGCTCGCATACAGGCCGCGAAACGCTTCGATGACACCCTGCGAGGCCGAACGTTTCTCGGTCAGCAACACGCCCTGGCCCTGGGCGCCCTCGTTGAGCTTGATCACGTGCGGTGCATCGCCGAGCATCGCGAGCAGATCCGCAGTGTCGTCGGGATTGTCGCCGAATACCGTCGTCGGCAGCCCGATATCGGCGCGCGCAAGCAGCTGCAGGGCCTGCAGTTTGTCGCGCGCGCGCAGGATCGCCTCGGCACCATTGGGCGTGTACACCCCCATCATCTCGAACTGGCGAAGCAACGCAGTGCCGTAAAACGTGATCGATGCGCCAATTCGCGGAATCACCGCATCGAAATTGCGCAATACGCGGCCCTTGTAGTGGATCTCGAATGCGCTCGGCGCGATGCGCATGTAGCAACGCAACGGATCGAGCACGCGTACGCGGTGCCCGCGTGCACGCGCGACCTCGACCAGACGAGCGGTCGAATACAGCGAGGCATTGCGCGACAGGATGGCTATTTTCATCGGGTCTGGAGCGGGTGAAGGGAATCGAACCCTCGTCAGCTGCTTGGGAAGCAGCGGCTCTGCCATTGAGCTACACCCGCCCGGCCGGCAAGAGTAGCGGCCGCGACAAGTGGCGCGCAAGCGCCAGCAAGCGGACAATGATCGGCACGCAATCGGGACGGGAATCTGTAAAGAGCTGCAAACTGGAACCAAGTTCGAGGTAAATCGTGCGAACGCAACGCTCGGGGAAGGTTTCCATTCAGGTTTCCTGCGCTGAACTGACGCCATGCCGACGGAACATGACGATCGGCACCACGAGAAGCACCGCCGCAACCGCGGCAGACAGGTTTGAGGAGACCCATCATGACGATCGAACGACGTTATAACCCGGGAATGTGGATCGCGGCGCTTGCACTGGCCTGTGTGTTCGTCGCCGGCCCGGCCCTCGCCGATGCGCCGGGCCGCGTCGCGCGCCTGAGCCATGTCGACGGCGACGTCAGCTTCCAGCCGGCCGGCGAAGACCAATGGGTCCAGGCTCAGATCAACCGGCCGCTGACGACCGGCGAACAGCTCTATGCCGATCGAGATTCGCGCGCCGAACTGGAGATCGGCGCGGCGACGTTGCGTCTGGACTCCGGCAGTACTTTCAATCTGCTCAATCTCGACGACTCGTTCGCGCAGATGGAATTGACCGAAGGCGTGCTGAACCTGAGTGTCGAGCGCGTGTTCGCCGGTCAAAGCTACGAAGTCGACACGCCGACGCTGGCCTTCGTGGTGAATCGCGCGGGCGAATACCGCATCGACATTGCGCCGAATGGCGATTCGACGATGGTGACGGTGTTCGATGGCGCCGGTGACGTGTATGGCGAAAGCAATGCGAGTTACCGCGTTGATGCGGGCAGGTCGTATCGATTCCATGATTCGGCGCTGCGCGACTATGAAGTGCTCGATTTGCCGCGCGCGGACGATTTCGATCGCTGGTGCGCCGAACGCAACCAGCGCTACGAGGACTCGATTTCGCGCCGTTACGTGTCGGATGAAGTCATTGGCTACCAGGATCTCGACAACTACGGCACCTGGGACTCGGTTGAAACCTACGGCAGCGTCTGGTTTCCCACGCGCGTCGAAGCCGACTGGGCACCTTACAGCAGCGGTCACTGGGCATGGATCGACCCATGGGGCTGGTCCTGGGTCGACAGCGCACCTTGGGGATTCGCGCCATTCCATTACGGGCGCTGGGCTTATGTACGCAACCGGTGGGGCTGGATTCCGGGTCCGATCAACGTACGGCCGATCTACGCGCCAGCCCTCGTCGCATTTGTCGGCGGCGGCAACTTCAGCGTGAACCTTTCGCTCGGAGGCGGGGGTCCGGTGGGCTGGTTCCCACTCGGCCCGCGTGACGTGTACGTGCCG
>JBAVZT010000513.1:0-6596 GCA_049588955.1 Rhodanobacteraceae bacterium
TCGCCAAGGAGGTTCTGGACGCCGACCATTTCGGTCTCGAAAAGGTCAAGGAGCGCATGCTCGAGTATCTTGCCGTGCAGCAGCGCGTGCGCAACATGAAAGGCCCGATCCTTTGCCTGGTCGGTCCTCCGGGCGTTGGCAAGACCTCGCTCGGGCGCTCGATAGCGCGAGCGACCAATCGAAAATTTGTGCGCATGTCGCTGGGTGGCGTCCGCGACGAGGCCGAAATCCGCGGCCATCGGCGCACCTACATCGGCTCGATGCCCGGGCGCATCATCCAGAACATGTCCAAGGTCGGTACCCGCAATGCGTTGTTCATGCTGGACGAGATCGACAAGATGGCGATGGATTTTCGCGGGGATCCGTCATCGGCGTTGCTGGAGGTCCTCGATCCGGAGCAGAACCACGCGTTCAACGACCATTACCTTGAGGTCGATTTCGATCTGTCCGAGGTCATGTGGATCGCCACGGCGAACTCGCTCAACATTCCTGCGCCTCTTGCCGACCGCATGGAGATCATCCGGATTCCCGGCTACACCGAAGAAGAGAAGATCAATATCGCCGAGCGCCATCTCATTGCCAAGCAGCTCAAGGCAAACGGGCTCAAATCCGATGAAGTGCATATCGGTACCGAGGCGATCCGCGACATCATTCGGTACTACACGCGCGAATCGGGTGTACGCAACGTCGAACGTGATATCTCCAAGATCTGCCGAAAGGTGGTGAAAGAACTCAGCCTTGCAGCCGGCAAGTCGCCATCGCCAAAGCGAACGTCACGCAAGAAGCGGCGGGTCAATGTCACTTCCAGGAACCTCGACCATTATCTGGGTGTGCGCAAATACACCTTTGGGCGCGCCGAGCAGCAGAACGAAGTCGGGCTGGTCACCGGCCTGGCCTGGACTGAAGTTGGAGGCGACCTGCTCAGCATCGAGGCGACCATTATCCCGGGCAAGGGCAAGCTGATTCATACCGGCCAGCTCGGCAACGTGATGCAGGAGTCGATCCAGGCAGCCCTGAGTGTCGTGCGCGCACGCGCCGACCGGCTCGGGATCGACCTGGAGTTTCACAACAAGTTTGATGTGCATGTGCATGTGCCGGAAGGTGCGACGCCCAAGGACGGTCCGAGTGCCGGTATCGGCATGTGCACCGCGTTGGTGTCAGCGCTGACACGGGTGCCGGTGCGTTCAGAGGTCGCGATGACCGGCGAGATCACTTTGCGCGGCCGCGTGCTGCCGATCGGCGGCCTCAAGGAAAAGCTGCTTGCGGCGCATCGCGGCGGTATCACAACGGTGATCATTCCGGAGGAGAACCACAAGGATCTGGCGGAAATTCCGAAGAACGTAACGGAGTCGCTGGAGATTCGCACGGTTCGCTGGATCGACGAGGTACTCGACATTGCATTGGAGCGCCCGCTTGCGCCGCTGCCGTCCGAGGATTTGCCGCCGACCGGCAGCAAGCGCGAAAGCCGTTCCGAAAGCCTGCCGGCGAGACCGCACTAGGAGAGCCTGCCGGCAACAAGGCGCGACTCTTTCAGCCGCTGTTGCAGTCAAGCGGCGGCCGAGCCGGCGTTGGCTGCCTCGCGGGTCGTAGTTTCCATGCAACTTTCCGGCCGCGCTGTCAAGCTTGGGCGGCAGGTTTGTCGATCAAGGTGCGTTCAAACCGATACACGCAAAACTGGTGCGGTGCTTGTGTTGCGCGACCTTCGGGGCACTGGTATAAAGACGACGCCGCGCTCCGATCGACAACCATCGTCCAGGCGAGCGCGGGGTAGCGAGGCATGCAAGGCCCGGGAACGCCCAGCCCGGCATGTGGTGCCTGCCTCGATTCTCTGATCTGCACTGCGGGTCGCTGGTTTCCGTCAGGGAGTTACATAATGAACAAAGGCGATTTTGTTTCTGCCGTTGCCGACGCTGCTGATATTACAAAAGCCGATGCGGAGCGGGCGGTTGAGGCAGTGTTCAAGGTTATCAAGAAAGCGTTGAAGTCTGGTGACAGTGTTTCGCTGGTTGGCTTCGGTACCTTCAGCGTGCGCAAGCGCGCCGCTCGTACCGGGCGCAATCCGCGCACTGGCGACACGATCAAGATCAAGGCATCGAAAGTGCCTGGATTCAAGGCCGGCAAGGCGCTCAAGGATGCGCTCAACTGATTCTGGTCGTTGGAGTTGGTCACACCGGCTGGCGGTGTTTGTCCGACCGAACGTGAGCGTTGCAGTCAGGATGATGTTGTTCCGATAAGTTGACGATCCAGCAGACCTGGTTGCGAGCGGGTCTGCTGGTTTCGTCTGCGAGCATGCGGCGAAGCAGCCGTCCCTATGTCGCCCTGGCAGGATTTGCCTGACGCCTTCGTGGGTGCTTAGCTCAGCGGTAGAGCATCGCCCTTACAAGGCGGGGGTCGGGGGTTCGAAACCCTCAGCACCCACCACGAAGCGCGCTCTGGTCGAGCGCGCGAAAGGTCGACCGCCGGGCGCATCGGATTTCCATCGACATGGGGCGCCCGCGTGGCGCCTTTGCCATTTTCATCGGTCGCGATCCGGGTTGCCCGACCGTGTACAACAGGCGCCGTGTGGTGCCAGCATCTTCGCTCCGAACGGAACTGCGCATGCTTCAGAAGTTACGCGAAAAAAAGTCCGGGTTGCTCGTGAAGTTCGTGCTCGGAATCATCGTCATCGGCTTCTCGTTTTTCGGGATCGAGTCGTATTTCGTCGCCGGTACGGATACCGGCGTGGCCAGCGTCGGTGGTCGCAAGATAAGTCAAGAGGAATTCCGGCAGCGCTTCAACGAGTTTCGCGAGCAAATGGTGCGCAGGATGGGCAGCGCCTTCAACGGCGCGTATTTCCAGAAACCCGAAGTACGTCGACAGGTTCTCGACCAGCTGGTCAACGAGGACGTGTTGCTCAACGCCAACGAAAAACTCGGCGTTGCGGTACCGCCTGCCAGCCTGCGCGACGAAATCGCCAAGGTTCAGGCCTTCCAGAACAACGGGAGCTTCGATCCCGATCGCTATCGCAGCGTGCTGGCGAGCCAGGGCATGACACCGCTCGGATACGAGCAGAGCGTGCAGCATGACCTGGCGGTTCGCCAGTTGCCGCTCGCGGTTGCAATGTCGAGTATCGTGACCAATGCGCAAGTGGACGAATATCTGCGACTGAAGAATCAGCAGCGTGACTTTCGCTACGTCAAACTGGGCAAACCCGCCGCAGACACCAAGCCGGTGAACGACGCTGACGTGGAGAGCTACTACAAGTCGCATCCGAAGGATTTCATGATACCCGAGCGTGTGGCGGTTGCGTACATTGAACTCGATGCGGCCAAGCTCGCAACCGACGTGAAACTGGATGACGCGACCTTGAGGGACCGCTACGAAAAGGAAAAAAGCCGTTTCGTAAGCAACGAGCAACGCCTCGCTTCGCATATCCTGGTCAAGGTCGGTGGCAACGGTTCGCCGGCCGATCAGAAGGCGGCTCTTGCCAAGGCCGAGGACATCGACAAGCAGGCGAAATCCGGCAAGGACTTCGCCGAACTTGCGAAAAAATACTCGGACGATCTGGGTTCCAGAAACCAGGGTGGCGACCTTGGCTGGCTCGACAAGGGGATGACGGATCAGGCGTTCGAAGACGCGCTGTTCGCACTCGACAAGGGCCAGATCTCGGATCCTGTGTTGTCACCCGAGGGCTACCACATCATCGAGTTGCGCGATATCCGCCCGGGCAAGACGCGCAGCTTCGAGGAAGCGAAACCGGAACTGGTGCGCGAGGCGGCTGATGCCGAACGCGAAGGCGTGTACGCGGAGAAATCCGGAAAATTGACCGACCTGACCTATCAGGATCCATCCTCGCTCGATCCGGCGGCCAAGACGCTTGATCTCAAGGTGCAGACGACACCGCTGTTTTCTCGAGCGGGAGGTAGCGGAATCGCCGCAAATCCCGACATCGTCAAGGCGGCGTTCTCGGACGGCGTGCTGGTGCAGGGCAACAACAGCGATCCCATCGATCTGGGCCCGAATCATATTGCTGTCGTGCATGTGATCGAGCACAAGGCCGCCGCACGCCAACCGCTGGACAAGGTGCGCGACAAGATTCGCCAACGCATCGTTGCCGAGCGCACGGCCAGCGAAGCCAAGGCACGCGCCGATGCGTTGTTCGGGAGTCTCGGTGGCGGAAACGATCTGCCGGCGTTGGCAGCACGCGAGAAACTCAAGCTCGAAACGGAGAAGAACATCGGCCGTGACGCGGCCGATATCGACACCGCGCTGGTGAAAGCCGCGTTCGAGATGCCGCGGCCGACGGACGACCAGCCGGTCTTCAAGCTGGTCGCGCTGAACGACAACGCCTACGCGCTCGTTCAGCTCGATCGCGTGATCGATGGCAGCCCGACCAGTGTCGACGCAAAGACGCGCGAGGCGGCACGCACCGCATTGCAGCAGGCCGAAGCCACGGCGGCCGCACGCGACTTCATCCAGGCACTGCGCAACGACAGCAAGGTCGAGATCAACGAAGACAACATGTAACGACGGTCACGCGCAAATCCCGCAGGCTGCGCATGACCGCAAACTCCGGGCGCCTTCTGCCTGTTGGTGAAACAGCCGTCACATCTTTCCCCCCGAGGTCGAAGGGTCAGCTGTCCGTTCCGATTCCGGTCATGCCGAGCGTGTTGTAGCCGGCATCGACGTAGGTCACCTCGCCGGTGATGCCCGAGGCGAAGTCCGAGCACAGGAACGCCGCGACATTGCCGACTTCGTCGATGGTCACGCTGCGGCGCAGCGGCGCGTTGGATTCGACGTGGTCGAGCATCTTGCGAAAGTTCGCGATGCCGGCGGCAGCGAGCGTCTTGATCGGGCCGGCCGAGATCGCGTTGACGCGCGTGCCTTCGGGACCGAGATTGTAGGCGAGGTAGCGCACGTTGGCCTCGAGACTGGCCTTGGCGAGACCCATCACGTTGTAGTTGGCCAACGCGCGCACGGCGCCGAGATAGGTCAGCGTAAGGATCGCGCCGCTGCGTCCCTGCATCATGCCGCGCATCGCCTTTGCCAGCGCCGCGAGACTGTAGCTCGAAATATCGTGCGCAATCGAAAACGACTCGCGCGTCAGGCCGTCCAGATAGGCACCCTGTACCGCTTCACGTGGCGCAAAACCAACCGAATGCACCAGGATGTCGAGCCCGTCCCAATGGCTTCCCAGGTTCGCGGCCACGTCTTCGATCTGCGTGTCGCTGGCGACATCGAGCGGCAATACGATATTCGATCCGAACGCCTGCGCCGCTTCGTCGACGCGTCGCTTGAGTTTCTCGCCCTGGTAGGTGAGCGCGAGCTGTGCTCCCTCGCGGTGCATCGCGTTGGCGATACCCCAGGCGATCGAGCGCTGGCTGGCGATGCCGACGATCAGTGCGCGTTTGCCGTGCAGCAAACCCATAAGGTCCTCCGGTGACGAGCGTGCAGGCTGTGCAGTGTAACCGCGGAAACCGGGATCCGGCAGCCTGGGCAAACGCGTTCAGTGCGCCGGCGCAACCGTGCTGCCGGCTTGGGCGTCGCCGTGCCATTCGGCCCATGACGCTCGCGGCAACGCTTCCGCCGCGACGCGAAACTGCGCAATTCGTCCCGCCGGCAGCAGAAGACGCGACGGCGGTTCGGTCACGCGCAGATGACGATAGCCGGCGTTGAAGCGGCGTACATCACCGATATCCATGCCGGCCAGGTCGGCGGCGACGCGAAGATCCATGTCCGCGTCAAGGTCTACCGCCTGCAGTGCCAGACCTGGATCGGCATCGGGCAGTGTCACGTCGAAGCGAGCCGGGTTCCTGATCACGCAGGCCATTGCGAGCAGCTTGTCGAAGTGTTGGATCGTGATCGGACTCAGCTTGAGATCAGCCAACTGTTCGGCCGAGAGTGCCTTTCCATCATGAGCGCCGAGCGCGTGCTTGAGGCGGTACTCCCCGGCGTTGTAGGCGATGTCGGCCAATCGCCAGTCGCCGAATTCGTCGTGGTAGCGAGCAAGCAGTTTCAGCGCGGCCGCGGTCGATGCGACTGCGTCCAGACGGGCATCGTAATCGCGGTTGATCGTGAGCCCCAGTGTACGCGCGGTGATCGGCATGATCTGCCACATCCCGGCCGGCCGATTGCCGCTTGCCCGCAGTGGCCGGTAGCGACTCTCCACATAGGGCAGCAACGCGAACTCGCCCGGTAGGTTTCGCTGTTCGACCTGGCCGGCGACGAGCAACAGAAACGGCAACGCCTGTTCGAGGTTGCTGGCGAACCGTTTCGGCCTCGCGGTATAGCGCTTGGCCCAACGCATGACCTGGGCTCGGTAGTCGCAGTCGGCCATCGAGAAGCGATTGCGCAGGATCTCCCAGGGAGACTTCGCCACGACCGTTGGAGTCGTTGCCGGCGCCACGGACGGAACCGCCACCGGAGCGGGTGGCTTTGCAATCGTTGGCGGCCGGGGCGGCAATCGCGCAGGTGGCGCGACGCAGGCGCACAGCGTCAACGCCAACAGGGTGACGGCGGCGGCACGCACGCCGGCCCGACGTATCACGTGGGTTCGGCCCGAAAATTATCCTTGCGCCGGCGCAGTTCGGCGAATCGCTGGACGCGCTCGTCGCTTG
>JBAVZT010000514.1:0-4686 GCA_049588955.1 Rhodanobacteraceae bacterium
GATCAGCGCGGCGCGATGCGTACCGGCCGCATCGGTTCGTTCGGCGCTGATGCAATGCAGTCCAGCCGCCGCATCGCCGAGCGACCCGGTCACGAACACCTCATCGCCGGGCCGCGCGCGATCGCGCCTCAGGCACGATCCGGGCGGCGCGAAGCCGAGCACTGTTACGGTAACCGAGAGCGGGCCCGAGGTCGTGTCACCGCCGACAAGGGCAATCTGGTGGACCTCGGCAAGTTCGGCAAAACCGTCCGCGAAAGCTTCGACGAACGCGCGATCCGCGGCGGGTACGGTCAGTGCGAGCATCGCCCACGCCGGGAACGCACCCATGGCGGCCAGATCGCTCAGATTCACCGCAAGCGCCTTCCAGCCGATATCGCCGGCCGAGGTACCCTGCGGAAAATGCACGCCGCCCACGAGCGTATCCGTGCAGGCAACCAGTTCCTGCCCGGCCGGCAGGGCGAGAACGGCTGCGTCGTCGCCGATGCCCAGACGCACGTCCGAACGCACCACCGCGCTGCGCGAGCGGATCAGATCGATGAGATCGAATTCATCCAAAAAACTCTCCGCACCCGCAGCGCCGGGTCAGCGCGCACGGTATTCCACCGCGCGCCACGCAGCGGCCAGCTTGTCGAGCACCCCGTTGACGAACGTATGCCCGTGCTCTGCGCCGAAACGCTTGGTCACCTCCACCGCCTCGTTGATCACCACCCGGTACGGCACGTCGGTACGTCGTTTGAGCTCGTAGGCGGCCAGACGCAAAACCGCACGTTCGATCGGATCGACTTCGCCGACTTCGCGATCGATCAGGGGGGCAATGCCGGAATCGAGTTCGTCGAGGCAACGCTCGACGCCACGCAGCAGATCCTCAAAGTAATCGAGATCGGCGATCTGCATGTCCTGTTCGTGACGGAATTGCTCGATCACCGAAACCATGGAGTTACCGGATATCTGCCACGCGTAGACCGCCTGCAGCGCGCGACGGCGCGCGCGCGAGCGAGCCGCCAGATCGATAGCGTGCGCGTGCGCGCCAACGTTCACAGGCGCGTCCACAGGTTGACCATTTCAAGCGCGGCGAGCGCGGCATCGGCGCCCTTGTCGCCGACCTCGCCGCCGCAACGTTCCAGCGCCTGATCGACGTCATCCGTAGTCAGCACTCCAAACACGACCGGTATTCCGCGCACCTGCGCCACGCGAGCCAGACCCGACGCCGCGGCGTCCGCCACGAATTCGAAATGCGGCGTCGCGCCGCGGATCACGCATCCGAGCCCGATAATGGCGACGTAGCGACCCGACACCGCCGCACGATCGGCCGCCTGCGGTATCTCGAACGCTCCGGGCACGCGAATCAGATCGACGTCGGCCGCTGCGACACCGTGCCGCGTCAGGGTGTCGCACGCGGAACCCACCAGACGCTCGACGATGAAATCGTTGAAGCGCGCGGCGATCAGTGCGAATCGGCCTCGCGGTGTCGAATGATCGCCTTCGATGATGTCCATGAGTCAGTCCGCCAGCCGACGCGCGACGATAGCACGCACATCGCGGAGCGCAGAGTCTAGCGGCTCACAGTCGCGATTTCCCGGCGCGGCAGCGGGAACTGTCGCTGTTGCAGCTCAGCCCTGGTCGATCTGCTCGACCACTTCGAGGCCGAACCAGCCGAGCGCAACCAGACGTCGGGGGGTGCCGAGTACGCGCAGCTTGCGCACGCCGAGATCGGCCAGTATCTGCGCACCGACGCCGAGTTGCCGCCATTCCTGCTGCGCCATTGAACGCTCGGGCGGACGGGCGCTGCGCGTCAGCCGGGCCAATAGCGCGTCGGAGGATTCATCGCTCGCCAATACCACCACCACGCCGCGTTTCGCCGCCGAAATGTGACGCAACGCCGAGGTGAGGGTCAGACCGAGGTCTTCGCGTTCGAGATGCAGCACGTCGGACAGCGTGTTCTGCACGTGCACCCGTGTCAGGACGGCCGCGCCGTCATCGACGCACCCGAGCACCAGCGCGAAATGTACGCCGCGGCGCAGGGTGTCACGGTACGCGACCAGGTGAAATGCGCCGAATTCGGTAACGACTTCTTCCTCGTGCACGCGCGCGACGGTCTTCTCGTTGGCCAGACGATAGCGGATCAGATCGGCGATGGTTCCGATCTTGAGAGCATGCTTCGTCGCAAAGGTCTCGAGTTCGGGTCGGCGCGCCATGCTGCCATCCTCGTGCAGCACCTCGACCAGCACGCCGGCCGGCTCGAACCCGGCGAGCCCGGACAGGTCGCTCGCCGCTTCGGTGTGGCCCGCACGCACCAATACACCACCGGCCTCGGCCATCAGCGGAAACACATGTCCGGGCTGGATCAGGTCGGTCGGCTTCGCTCCGCTCTTGACGGCAGTGCGCACCGTGTGGGCACGGTCGTGCGCCGAGATGCCAGTCGTCACGCCCTCGGCTGCCTCGATCGACACCGTGAAATTGGTGTGGAACGGCGAGCTGTTGGCGTGCACCATCGGGCTGAGATCGAGCTGCCTGCAACGTTCGCCGGTCAATGCGAGGCAGATCAAGCCACGCGCCTCGCGCGCCATGAAATTGATGTCTTCGGGCCGCACCTTCTCGGCGGCCATGATCAGGTCGCCTTCGTTCTCGCGGTCCTCATCGTCGAGAACCACAACCATGCGTCCCGCGCGAAGCTCGTCGAGAATTTCGGGAATCGTGTTGAAGGCCATGCGGGTCGGCGCGTCGGGGAGGCGGACAGTATCGTCATTAACCGGGGACTGCACCAGCACGCCTCGGCGGCGGACGAGATTGCGTTGCGCTTCGCTCGCCGCATGCATCGGTTTCGCTCAGCTGCTCGCCCGCTGCGCTTCTCTGGTGCAATATAACGATGTCGCAGGGATGTGCTCGCCTCGGCTTGACAGGATGGGGCGAAGCGGCGAAAGCGGACGGGGCTGCGCCGCCTTGCCATGGGTATCGCTGCGCTCCAGCCATCCTGCGAGGTCTGTCTGCGGTTCGCATTTCTCGCGCGATATGACGATCTCGCGGGTGTTCCGCTCGCCTCGGCGACAGCATTGCATCGGGCGAGAGAAGCGATCACAGACTGCCGAGCAGGTGGGCCGGGGGCATGGCAAGACCGCCTCGTATTTCTAGGCGGTTTGCAATCCGGGAGGTTCAGATACGCGGTCCCGCTCGGCGGCATGCAGGCGCTCGACATAACGCGCGATGAGATCGATCTCGAGGTTGACCGGGTCGCCCGGTTGCCGCACGCCGAATGTCGTCGACGCCAGCGTGTGCGGAATCAGGTTGATCCCGAAGCGGTTCGCGTCGATCGCGTTGACGGTCAGGCTGACTCCGTCGATGCAGATCGACCCCTTGGTGGCAATGTAACGGACAAGCTCGGCCGGTGTCTCGAACCGCCAGCGTTGCGAGCGGCCGTCGTCGTCGATCGACAGCACGCGGCCGACACCATCGACGTGGCCGCTGACGAGATGACCGCCGAGCCGGTCGCCCAGCCGCAGCGCCTTTTCCAGGTTGACCGGGTCGCCCGCATGCAGCGATCCGAGTGTCGTGCGTTCGAGGGTTTCTGCGGAAATGTCGACCGTGAACTGGACGCCTGTCTGCGCCACCAGCGTGAGGCAGACGCCCGAGACAGCGACGCTGTCGCCGATCCGGACATCGTCAAAGCCAAGCCGCGCCGCCTCGACCTGAATCTGCACATCCGCGCCGCGCGCGTGGATGTGGGCAACGTGCCCGATCGTCTGGATGATTCCACTGAACAAGGATTGTTTCTCCATTGACCTTCGATCCGACAATGGATTCTGACAGATCGGCGCACGCGTCTTCGCCCGCTTCGTCGACGCGAGTCAGGTGCCCGGGCGCAACAACAGACGCAAATCGGCGCCAACCTGACGCCGATCGATCACGGTCAGCCCTCGGCGTTCGGTCATTTCGGTCACGCTCGGCAGCGTCATTGCGGGCCGTGCCGCGTCACCAAGCAGCGCGGGCGCGACATACCACAGCAGTTCGTCGACCAGGTTCGCTTCGAACAATGCACCGCACAAGGCCGGCCCTCCCTCGACCTGCAGTTCGTTGATGCCGCGCGCGGCCAGTGCCTGCATCGCCGCAATCAGATCGATGCGATTGTTGCACAGGGCGGTATCCGCACATTCGACCTTTGCGTACCCGGCGTGCGCGGGACGCGCACCGCCGGCGTGGAATATCAGCGTCGGCGCGGTCGCATCGAGCAGGTTGGCATTGGCGGGCAACGCATCGAGGCGCGTGTCGAGGAGCACGCGCAGGGGCGCAACGAAAATGTGGTCGGTGAGGCGCACGGTCAAATGCGGATTATCGGCCCGCGCGGTGCCGCTGCCGGTCAGAAGCGCGGACGAACGCGCGCGCCAGCGTTGTACATCGGCGCGTGCAGCCGCGCCGGTGATCCACTTCGATTCGCCGTTGGCGAGCGCGCTGCGACCATCGAGACTGGTAGCAAGCTTGAGCCGAACCCATGGCCGATTGCGCTCGATACGGCTGAAGAAGCCGCGATTGAGTTCGCGCGCGCGATCGTGCAACAAACCAATGTCGACGACGACACCGGCCGCGCGCAACATGGCGATGCCGCGACCCGCTACTCCGGGATACGGGTCCTGGCAGGCGAGCGCAACACGCGCAACACCCGCCGCAAGCAGCGCGTCGACACACGGCGGGGTG
>JBAVZT010000515.1:0-1521 GCA_049588955.1 Rhodanobacteraceae bacterium
TGGACCGCGATCAGCGCATTGCGCTGGTCGTTCGAATCGCATCAGCCGATGCTCGCGTTGTTCGGCCCCGAGGCATGTCTGGTATTGCTCGCTCAAGGCCTGATCTTCTGGTGGACCGGGCTGTACAAGGGCCTGTGGCGTTTCGCAAGTCTGCCGGACCTGTGGAACATCATCCGCGCCTGTGTGCTCGGCGCACTGGCCGTCGCGCTCACGCTGTTTCTGTACAACCGCCTCGCAACCGTGCCGCGCACGGTGCTGGCGTTGTATCCGCTGGTGCTGTCGGTGCTGCTCGGCGCGCCCCGGCTGGCTTATCGCTACTGGAAGGACAGCCGCCTCGATTTCATCGCGCACGCACCGAGCGAACGCATGCTGGTGCTCGGCGCGGGCAAGGCCGGCGAGGCGCTGGTGCGCGATCTGCTGCGCGAGAATCGCTACGCACCGGTGGGGTTTCTCGACGACGACTCGCAGCTGCGCGGCGCACGGGTGCACGGTGTACCGGTGCTCGGGACGCTCGACCAGCTTCCGCAGCGTGCGCGTGAAACCGCGGCCGAGATTCTCGTGATCGCGATGCCATCGGCGAGCAGCGTCCAGATGCGGCGTGTGGTCGATTTGTGCGAGGCGTGCAATTTGCCGTTCCGCACCGTACCGCGGCTCGAGGACGTGGTCGCCGGGCGCTCGAGTTTCAACGAACTCAAGGAAGTCGCGATCGAAGATCTGCTCGGACGCGCTCCGGTTCAGCTCGACTGGACAGCCATTCGCACGCGCCTGTCCGGCAAGCGTGTGCTGGTCACCGGCGGCGGCGGTTCGATCGGTGCCGAATTGTGCCGCCAGGTGGCGCGGCTCGGCGCAGAGTCGCTGACCGTGATGGAATTGTCCGAGTACAACCTGTATCGAATCGAGCAGGAACTGCGCCGCGAATTTCCCGACCTCCTGTTCAACGCCTGCCTCGGCGACTGCGGCGAAGCCGCCGCCTGCGAGCGCGTATTCGCGACCTGGCGGCCCGAAGTCGTATTCCATGCTGCCGCCTACAAGCAGGTGCCGCTGTTGCAGGGCCAGATACGCGAGGCATTTCGCAACAATGTGCTCGGTACCGAAGTCGTGGCCGCCGCGGCCGACCGCCACGGTGTGGACAGTTTCGTGCTGATCTCGACCGACAAGGCGGTCAATCCGACCAGCGTGATGGGCGCATGCAAGCGCGTTGCCGAACTGTTCTGCCAGAACTTCGCCAGCAGATCGCGGTCGCGCTTCATCACCGTGCGCTTCGGCAACGTGCTCGATTCGGCCGGGTCGGTGGTGCCGCTGTTCCGCGAGCAGATTCGCAGCGGCGGACCATTGACCGTGACGCACCCCGAGATGTCGCGCTACTTCATGACCATTCCCGAGGCCTGCCAGTTGATCCTGCAGGCCGCGGTGCTTGGTGAGGGCGGTGAGATCTTCGCACTCGACATGGGCGAGCCGGTGAAGATCGGGTACCTGGCCGAACAGATGATCCGCCTTGCCGGGAAGCACTCGGATCGCGAC
>JBAVZT010000516.1:0-1858 GCA_049588955.1 Rhodanobacteraceae bacterium
GAACCCGCTCGCCGCCGAGGCGAGCGGAACCTCTGCGACAGCGCTGCACCAAGCGAGAGAAGCGAAGCAAACCTCGTAGGATGGGTTGAGCGCAGCGATACCCATCGCAATCCGGCGAAACCGCATGGGGTTTCGCCGCACTCATCGATGCTACAAGGATAAAGCGAGCGGAACTGCAACACCGGTCCCATCAGAAAAAAACAGCGAGCAACGATGTAATGTAGTGGCCGCAACCACTCCAGCGAAAAATTATTGATGCGAATGAATCCGAGCACTCCGGGCACCGCCGTCAACAACACAACCACCGAACCGGTTTCGACGGCGCAGCCGGTTTTGCTGATCCACGGTGGCGCGGGCGTTATCCGCGAGACGCTGACGCCAGCAAAGGAGGAGCGTGTGCGCGCGGATCTCAAATGTGCGCTGCACGTCGGCTACGACGTGCTGCAAAGCGGCGGCAGCAGTCTCGATGCAGTCGCCGCGGCGGTCGCGGTGCTGGAGGATGCTCCGTATTTCAACGCCGGCAAGGGTGCCGTATTCACCCATGAAGGTCGGCAGGAACTCGATGCGGCGATCATGGATGGCGCGACCCTGCGCGCCGGCGCAGTTGCCGGCGTGCGTCGCATAAGGAATCCGATCCTGCTCGCGCGCGCAGTCCTGGAGCGATCACCACACGTCATGCTGTGCGGCGACGGCGCCGAGGAATTCGCGCGAACGCTCGGCATCGAGTCGGTCGATCCATCGTACTTTCGCACCGACGAGCGCTGGCGGGAGCTGCAGCAGGCATGGGAAGCCGATAAGCGCGGACAATCCGACCGCACGGTCCATTACGGTACCGTTGGCGCCGTGGCGCTGGATGCGAAGGGGCATCTCGCCGCGGCAACCTCGACCGGCGGCACCACCGACAAACGCTGGGGCCGCATTGGCGATTCGCCGATCATCGGTGCCGGCACCTACGCCAATGCACATTGCGCGGTCTCGGCCACCGGCTTGGGCGAGTATTTCCTGCGCGTCGTAGCCGCACACGCCATCTGCGCGCGCATGGAGTATTGCGGGGAAACGACCGCGCAGGCTGCCGAGCAGATCGTCATGCGAACCATCCCGGAACTCGGCGGCAACGGCGGTGTGATCGCCCTCGATGCCGACGGCAATTTCGCGACGCCGTTCAGCACCGAGGGCATGTACCGCGGCTGGGTCGATCGCGACGGCGACTCACATATCGCGATCCTGGACGGCTAGCGCGGCAGCGTGATCTCGATCAACAGGCCGCCGTTGACGGCGTTTCGCGCAAGGATGCGGCCCTTGTGCCTTTCGATCGCGCGGCGCGCAATCGCGAGACCGAGCCCGGTGCCGCCGCTGGAACGCGTGCGCGCACTGTCGGTGCGATAGAACGGCTCGAACAATCGGTCCAGATCTTCCGCCGCAACACCGGGGCCGTGATCGCGCACGCTGATCAGCACGCGCCTGTCGTCGGCAGGATCGCAGATCAGACGCACGCCGACCGTACTGCCATCGGCGGTATGGATCAGCGCGTTGCGGATGACGTTTTCGAAGGCGCTGTAGAGCGCGTCGCGCCAGCCGCATATGGTGATGCGCTCGCACTCCACCAGCAGCACCTTGCGTCCGCGCGGCGCACCTTCGTAGCCGGCGTTGGCAATCACGTCTTCGAGCAGTTGGTCGAGTGCAATGGTGTCGCGCGCAGGATGTTCGGCGGTTTCAAGGCGAGACAATTCGAGCGATTGCGCGAGCATCGCTTCGAGCCGGTCGGACTCGAGTTCGATGCGGTCGAGCGCGGCATGCCGTTCGCCCCCATCGCCGTCGCGCGCAAGTTCCAGCGCAACGCGCAGGCGCGCCAGCGGCG
>JBAVZT010000517.1:0-1865 GCA_049588955.1 Rhodanobacteraceae bacterium
GGCCGAGGCGGTGCAGTCGCTGTGGCCGGGCACGCAGGTGACCATCGGCCCGGTGATCGAGAACGGCTTCTATTACGACTTCTTCCGCAACCAGCCGTTCACGCTGGAGGACCTGCCGGTCATCGAAAAAAAGATGAAGGAGATCGTCGCGCGCGACAAACCCTTCACTAAAGAGGTGTGGTCGCGCGAGCAGGCGAAGAAGACCTTCCGCGACATGGGCGAGGCCTTCAAGGTCGAGCTGATCGACGCCATCCCGGAAGACCAGCAGATCAAAATCTACAAGCAAGGCGACTGGTTCGATCTCTGCCGCGGCCCGCACATGACCTCGGTCGGCAAGGTCGGCAACGCCTTCAAGCTGATGAAGGTCGCGGGCGCCTATTGGCGCGGTGACTCAAACAATCCGATGCTCACCCGCATCTACGGCACCGCTTTCGCCAAACAGGACGAACTCGATGCTTACCTGAAGCAAATGGAAGAGGCCGAGAAGCGGGATCATCGCAAGCTTGGCCGCGAGATGAATCTCTTCCACTTCCAGGAGGAAGGCCCCGGCACCGTGTTCTGGCATGCCGACGGCTGGACGATTTTCCAGGAGATCGTCGCCTATATGCGCCGCCGCCTGAAGGGCGACTATCAGGAGGTCAACGCGCCGCAACTGCTCGACAAGTCGCTGTGGGAGACCTCCGGCCATTGGCAGTGGTTCCGCGACAGCATGTTCCAGGCAACGTCAGCCGGCGACGACACCGAGGATGAACGCGTCTACGCCATCAAGCCGATGAACTGTCCCGGCCATATTCAGATTTTCAAGCACGGCCTTCGTTCATACCGCGAGCTGCCACTACGCATGGCCGAGTTCGGCGTGGTGCACCGCTACGAGCCGTCGGGCGCAATGCACGGGCTGCTGCGCGTGCGCGCCTTTACGCAGGACGACGCCCATGTTTTCTGCACGGAAGAGCAGATGGCCGAGGAGTGCCTGAAGATCAACGATTTGATCTTGTCGACCTATCAGGACTTCGGCTTCACCGGCGAACTCACCGTCAAGCTGTCGTCTCGTCCCGAAAAGCGCGTCGGCTCCGATGAAGAATGGGATCATGCCGAGAACATCATGCGCGACGTCCTCAAGCAGATCGAGACGCGCAGCCACAACCAGAAGATCAAGACCGCGATCAATCCGGGCGAAGGTGCCTTCTACGGGCCGAAGTTCGAGTACGTGCTGCGCGACGCCATCGGCCGCGACTGGCAATGCGGCACCACGCAGGTCGATTTCAACCTGCCGGAACGGTTCGATGCCTTTTACATCGCCGCCGACGGATCGAAGAAAACGCCGGTGATGATCCATCGCGCCATCTGCGGCTCGATGGAGCGTTTCCTCGGCGTTGTGCTCGAACATTACGCCGGGCATCTGCCGCTGTGGCTGGCGCCCAAGCAGGCGATCGTCGCGACCATCACTCAGGACGCCGACGATTATGCCGCCGAAGTGACCGCCGCCGCGCGCAAAGCCGGCCTGCGCGTCGATGCCGACCTGCGCAACGAGAAGATCAATTACAAAGTGCGCGAGCACTCACTCGCCAAGGTCCCGGCGCTGCTGGTGGTCGGCAAGAAGGAAGCGGCCGAGCGCACGGTGTCGGTGCGCCGCCTCGGTCAGGACAAGCAGGAGGTGATGCCGCTTGCCGCCGCGCTCAAAGCGCTTACCGACGAAGCGGTGCCGCCGGACGTCAAGCGTATGACGTCAGCGGCGTAGCGCGCTATTTGCCCTGGCTCGCGATGTAGGCTGCGAGATCGTTGGCCTCGGCGCGCGACAGGTTCATGTCCGGCATCTTGGGATGCGGCAGTAGCAGGAAGAGCGCGAGCTTGGCGGAATCCAAGCC
>JBAVZT010000518.1:0-1523 GCA_049588955.1 Rhodanobacteraceae bacterium
CCCAGCATCTCCTGCAGTTCCTTCAGGAGATTGAGGACACCGGCCTGGATCGATACATCTAGCGCCGAGACCGGCTCGTCCAGCACGATCACCTTGGGATTCAGCGCCAGGGCACGGGCGCTGCCGACGCGCTGGCGCTGGCCGCCCGATAGTTGCAGCCCGTGCTCGCCGACCGGGGTGTCGTAGCCGCGCGGGAAGCTCATGATGAAATCATGCGCGCAGGCCGCCTTGGCGGCGGCGACGATCTCGTCCTGGCTGGCGCCGGGCTTGCCGAATTCTATGTTCTCGCGAACGGTGCCCCGGAACAGGAACACGTCCTGCCCGACATAGGCGATATGCTGGCGCAGCGAGCGGCGCGAAACTTCGGCAATCTCCTGCTCGTCGATCACGATCTTGCCGCGCTCGGGCTCGTAGAAGCGCATGATCAGATTCAACAAAGTCGACTTGCCGCCGCCCGAAGGCCCGACCAGCGCGGTCAGTTTGCCGGGCTCGGCCACAAACGACATGCCGCGCAGCACGGCCTCGTCGCTGCGATAGGCGAATTCCACCGCGTCGAAAGCGAGCCGCGCGGCCTCGATTCGCAGCGCCGGCTTGGTGTCGTCGTTCGGCTCGCTCGGCGGCGAGTCGATCACCTCGAATAATACGCGCACGCCGACCAGCGCGCTGTTGAGTTCGATGTTGAGGCGGGCGAGGCGCTTGGCGGGTTCATAGGCCAGCAGAAAGGCGGCAATGAAGGAAAAGAATTGGCCCGGCGTCGCGCCGGTCTCGATCACGCGATAGCCGCCATACATGATGGCGAGCGCAATCGCGAAGCCGCCGAGCGTCTCCATCAGGGGGCTGGAGCGATTGGAGACGCGCGCCATCTTGTTGGCTTCGTGTTCGACGGCAGCGACGTTGCGGGCGAAGCGCTCGCGCATGACGTCTTCGAGCGTAAAGGCTTTGACGATGCGGATGCCCTGCAGCGTCTCCTGCAGCGTCTCCATGATTCGCGCACCGCCATCGAACTGGCTGCGGGCGATGGCATAGATGCGGCGGATCAGCTTGCGCAAGATTAAGAATGCCGGCGGCGCCACCACGAAGGCGAAGAAGGACATGATCGGGTCTTGGATCACCATCACCGTGACCAACCCGATCAGCGACAGCAGATCGCGCCCGAGCGAAGTGACCAGCAGATTGATAACTTGCGTCGCCGCCGCCGCGCCGGCGGTGAGCCGCGCGATGAATTCGGTCGAATGCCGGTCGGAGAAGAAACTCAGGCCCTCGCTCAGCAGCTTGGCGAAGACGGCGCGCTGATTGTCCGCGACGATGCGGTTGCCGATGCGCGAGAGCAACACGCTGTGGCCGTAGGTGGCGACGCCCTTGGCGGTAAACAGCACGATGGTGATGCAGCCGAGCACGATAATGCCGTTGAGGCTGCGATTGACGTAGGCCTGATTGATTACGTCGCCGATCAGGTAGGCGGAGGCCGCCGTGCAGCCGGCGGAAATTCCCATCAGCGTGAACGCGACCACATATGTGCGCCA
>JBAVZT010000519.1:0-2750 GCA_049588955.1 Rhodanobacteraceae bacterium
CCGCCAAGCTCCGCCCATTCCGGCGCCGGCGTGCCCGCCGGGACGTAAGGCTGCACGTTCACGCCCGCGCGCATGCCGATTTCGTATTCTCGCCGGATCGTATCGCACGCGGCCTCCAGGATCGCAACCCATTCGAATGCGTCATTGGGCTCGACCGGCGCGGCGGGCAGGTCCGGCATGTAGAAAATGACGGGCCGTTGCATCGGTTTCCGGTATGTCACCGGTGCGCCATGGGTCAGCGGCCATACGGCGTTGCGCACGCGATCCACGGTGTCTCCGGTTCGCGCCTCGAACTCGTCGACTGCTTTCGCATGCAGTCCGGTCAGGAACTCGCACAGCGTGGCATCGGCAAGAACGGAACGATGGCGTCCCTGCTCGGGCGCATCCGGATGGTCCTTGAGACGGCGGATCATCGGGTTGGCGTCATCGCCGAGCGTCCAGACCGCAACCGCCAGTTCGACTTCGCCAAGCTCGAACAACGCAGCGCCGGCCACCAGCGCAAACCGTGCGTTGCGTGGCCGCGAAAGAAACGCCGCAACGTGCGACGCGGCTTCACTTCGGTTCATTCGTTCGCCTTGCTCATCTGCCGAGAGTCAAAGCATCGTAGCGTCTAACCGACGCCGCTGCGGACTTTCGTCCAGCCCGGCTCATCCTCTGCCCGCAGGCAACGGTTCTCCGTCGTCGGCGTAGGCGGGCGGCGAATAGAAATTGACTGTGCGCAACGCATGATCGCCGGTGCAGCGGATTTCGTGCGTCTCGCCCCGTTCGATCACCAGCAGGCTGCCCTCCTCCAGCGCCTGCTGCCTGCCGTCGACAATCGCCACGCCACTGCCCGACACGACATACAACCACTGGTCGGCACCGGCATGGCGATTATCGGGACCGCCGGTGTTTGCGCCGGGCGCAAGCACCATCTGCGCCGCCTGCACCGTGCGCACCGAAAAGACCGTGTCAAATCCTTCCTCCAAGGTCAGCCTCGCATGCTTCATCGCGTGTCCTCCGCCGATTCGGGTTCCAGACCCTCGTTGGCAACATAGCGCGGGCGCGATGAACTCACGCCAAGTGCGTTCTCACCGAGGCGCAAAAAATGGCTGGGGTGCTCCATGGTCCTCGATCTCACTTCGCGCACGGTTGCATGCAGCGAACGTGGGATGCGCACGTGAACCCTGTCGGCCATCGATCCTTCCCTTCCATGTATCCTTTCAGGAACACAAGGAACCACGCCCATGTCCAATCGCACCTTGAACCTCGACGACACGCTTTATCAGTACCTGATCGACCACTCGCTGCGCGAACATCCGCAACAAGCCGCGCTGCGTGAAGCAACGCGCTCGCACCCAGGCGCGCGCATGCAGATCTCGCCCGAGCAGGGCCAGTTCATGGCGCTGCTGGTGAAGCTGATCGGCGCGCGCAAGGCCATCGAAGTGGGTGTGTTCACCGGCTACAGCGCACTTTCCGTCGCGCTGGCGCTGCCCGACGACGGCCGCATCCTGGCCTGCGACATCAGCGACGAATACACGCGCGTCGGCAAGCCGTTCTGGGAACGCGCGGGTGTCGCGCACAAGATCGACCTGCAACTGGCGCCGGCCGTGAAGACGCTCGACGCGCGCCTCGCGGCCGGTGAAGCAGGCCGCTACGACTTCGCGTTCATCGACGCCGACAAGACCGGCTACGACACCTATTACGAACGCTGCCTGCGGCTCCTGCGCAGCGGCGGACTGATCGCAATCGACAACGTGCTGTGGAGCGGCGATGTCGCCAGACCCTCCGAGGACGACGACACCCGCGCGCTGCAGACGCTCAACGAGAAGCTGCACCGCGACGAGCGCATCGACCTCGCGATGCTGCCGATCGGTGACGGCCTGACGCTGGCACGAAAGCGGTAATCGATGCTTGCGATGCACTGCCCGCGGGAACTCATGCCGCCGCCAAGGCAGCGCACGACAATCGTCAGCTGCCGCCGGCACCCGCCACATCGACGCCGAAGTGCAGGTCGTAGAACGCACCACCCGGGGCAGACTTGCGCGATGCATCGTCCGTGACGAACGAACCTTCCACCCGCTTGCCATCGTTGCGCGTCAGCTTGAGTGTCCCCCGGTCCGAACGCGACGAGGTCCCGTTCGCGTCGTAGGTCTGGATGTTGTAAACGGTGCCGTCGTATTTGATCTTGAGCTCGACCAGGGTATGGAATGTCGTTCCCACCTGCCCCGTCAGCGCGCGACATGGCTCGTCCGCTGCGTTGGCTGCGGCCTTGTTGATCCTGCCATCGGCGAATGCGACGATCGTGACACGCTTCCCATCGTTCAAGATGTCCGGCTCCGAGCAACCGTAGGTATCGACCATCTTGATCGGCTTGCCATCGGAGTACACCGTGCTCGCGCCGTCGGCCCGGGCATACGTGCAGGCAACGGCAAGCACCGACAACGAGAGGACGCGCCAGGCAACATTTCGAATCGGTGGATGACGGTCAAAGGGCATGATCGGCTCCTGGCAATGACGCGCGATTGCGTCGGCGCCATCGTAGCAAGGGCCGACCGGCAAGTCCGAAGGGCTAGGCCGGTCGGCGAGGAGCGCCGGCGACCCATCCACGGCGCGGCCCCTGCAAGGAGCGGGGCGCATGACCAACCAAAGCCGTGCCGATGGCTGCCGTTTCCGCTCCGCAACGATACACTTGGCCGGCCGCTCTTCCCGGAATCGAGAGCGGCCAGGGACCCGCACGGACGGTTTCGCAAATCGACATCCAGTGCTTG
>JBAVZT010000520.1:0-2174 GCA_049588955.1 Rhodanobacteraceae bacterium
GCTTCGGCCTGGCTTGCAGCTGCGGATTTCTGGCGCGGCTCGGCACGCCCTTCGGCAGCGGCGCTGTCGCCGCTTTCCTTCAATTCATTTTCGGACACGGACAGACCTCGTTGGGCGCCGTTGGAGATTACAGGAGGGATCGTAGCTGTCGGGGACCGGAGCGCGGAGCACTCCGTGCAGCTCGCGTTACCCTAGCATTGTCGGTGACCCCTGTACAGTCGAGCGAAGAGGGGAGCAGCGTGCGTTCGGTAACCTTCATCGCGCCGGTGGCTTGCTCGACGGTTGCTTCTAGATCGCGTTGTCGATCGGCTGGGACTTGATCGTCTTGTCGATCAGCTGCGTCAGCTGGGTCTTGCTGACTGCGCCGATCTGAGTGGCCTCGACCTTGCCGTCCTTGAAGATCATGAGCGTGGGAACGCCCCGCACGTTGTAATTTCGCGGCGTCTTCTGGTTTTGGTCGATGTTGACCTTGGCGATCTTCATGCGGCCTTGGTAGGTGGCCGCGAGTTCGTCCAGAATCGGCGCAATCATCTTGCACGGGCCGCACCATTCGGCCCAGAAGTCGACCAGCACCGGCTCGCTCGAACGTAATACCGCTGCGTCGAACTCATCGTCGTTGACATGGGCAATTTGTTCATTCACAGGGCGTTCTCCAGATGGGCGGAAGCGGCAACGGCACACTTGCGCGCGCCACGCGGTGGCTTGGGCTACACTGCGACGATTGCGGCGGCGCGAACCGGGCATTGAACCGGAACAAGTGGTGCAGACGCCTGAGAACCGCATTTCAGCCCAATCAGATGCCTGACGCAAGTTGAGGGCGCGATTGATCATTGCAAGAGCGCCGGCGCAGCGCTGCGCCGAAGATTTGAGAGTCAATGTCACAACAACCGCTTACCGATATTGTTTTCGAGAGTTTCGATCTGCACCCGCGTCTGCTTTCCGGACTTCACGCAACCGGCTATGTTCGCTGCACGCCGATACAGGCGCTGGCGCTGCCGGATGCGCTGGCCGGCCGCGACGTCGCCGGTCAGGCGCAGACCGGCACCGGCAAGACCGCCGCGTTCCTGGTTGCGGTAATCAATCGCCTGCTGGTCGCGTCCGCCCTGCCTGCGCGCAAGGACGCCGATCCACGCGCCGTGATCCTGGCGCCGACCCGCGAACTTGCGATCCAGATCGAAAAGGACTTCCGCGCCATCGGCCGGGAAACCGGGCTTACCTCGGCGCTGATCTACGGTGGCGTCGACTACGACAAGCAGCGCGACATGCTGCGCGCAGGTGTCGATATCGTCATCGCGACGCCGGGCCGCATCATCGACTACCTCAAGCAGCATGTGGTGTCATTTCGCGCGGTCGACGTGGTCGTGATCGACGAGGCCGATCGCATGTTCGACCTCGGCTTCATCAAGGATGTGCGGTTTCTGCTTCGGCGCATGCCGCCGCGCGAGACGCGCCAGGGCATGCTGTTTTCGGCGACGCTGTCGTATCGCGTACTGGAACTGGCCTACGAACACATGAACAACCCGGCGAAGATCACCGCCGAGACCGAAACCGTTACCGCCGCGCAGGTGCGCCAGCGCATGTATTTCCCGGCGCGCGAGGAAAAACTTCCGCTGCTGATCAACCTGTTGTCGCACGCCGATGCGCAGCGCAGCATGGTGTTCGTCAATACCCGCATCGCAGCCGAAAAAGTCACGCGAGCACTCGCCCGACAGGGTTTTCGTGTCGCCGCGTTGTCCGGCGACGTGCCGCAGAACAAGCGGGAGAAATTGCTCGGACGCTTCGAGCGCAGCGAGATCGAGATTCTGGTCGCCACCGATGTCGCCGCACGCGGCCTGCACATTCCGGCCGTCAGTCATGTCTTCAACTACGACCTGCCGCAAGACCCGGAAGACTATGTGCATCGCATCGGACGTACGGCGCGGCTCGGCGCCGAGGGCGACGCGATCAGTTTTGCCTGCGACCTGTATGCGATCGGTTTGCCCGACATCGAAGCCTACATCGAGCAGAAGATCCCGGTCGAACGCGTCGAACCGGAGTTGCTGGTGCCGCCGCCACGGCTTGCCCGCGAGCCAGTGGCCGATTCCGCCACTGCGGACGACGAGGACGACGCCGAGCGTAATACGGCCGGCCGACCGAAAGACGCGCCGGCACGCTCGCGCGGCAGACGTCGACAC
>JBAVZT010000521.1:0-1667 GCA_049588955.1 Rhodanobacteraceae bacterium
ATGCTGTAGTAGCCGCTGCCATAGGTAATGTCCGGGTTGCCCGGCTGCGGTACCGTGAACGTGCTTTCGCCATAGGCGGCCCGATGCCAGGCGCCGAGCGGAATCACCTTCTGGTCGGTTGCGCTGGGTCCCTCGAACGAGCCTTCGTCCTGCTGCGCGCCGTAGATGTGATACGGAAACCGGTCGTCGAGATTGACGTGATAGAACTGGCCGGTCGGCTGGTTGTGCTCGCTGCTCCAGGTCTGACCGCCGTCGGTCGAGACCGTTGCGCCGCCGTCGTTGCCCTCCAGCAGGATCTTCGTGTTGTCCGGGTTGATCCACAGAATGTGGTTGTCACCGTGCGGGGTCTTGAGTTTCTTGAACGTGCCGCCGCCGTCGTGCGAGACGAACAGCGCGTCCACTTCCGGCATGTACACCGTGTCGGGATCCCGGGGATCGGCGAAGATCGCCATGTAATAGAAAGCGCGCTGGCGCAGTTTCCAGTCCTGGTTGACGCGTTTCCAGGTCGCGCCCGCGTCGTTGGAACGGAACACGCCGCCGTCCTTCGCCTGAATGGCGGCATAGACCACAGCGGGCTTGCTGGCCGCAACGGTCACGCCGATCTTGCCGAGCACCGTCCCCGGCAATCCCGGGTTGTGCGAGAGGTTCTGCCAGTGCGCGCCGCCATCGCTGGTCTTGTAGAGGCCGCTGCCGGGGCCGCCGCTGGATAACTGCCAGGGTGTGCGGTACGCCTGCCACATGGCTGCGTAGAGCACGTCCGGATTGCGCGGGTCCATGACCAGATTGATGGCGCCGGTCCGCTCGTCGACAAACAGGATCTTGGTCCAGTGCTTGCCGCCGTCGCCGGACTTGAACACCCCGCGTTCCGCATTGGGTTTGAACACGTGCCCCATCGACGACGCATAGACGATGTCGGGGTTTTTCGGGTCGACCACGATGCCGGTGATCGTGTGGGTGTCGCGCAAGCCGGCATACTGCCAGGTCTTGCCTGCGTCGCCGGATCGGTAGATGCCGTCGCCCGAGATCATGTCGCCGCGGATGTCGCTTTCGCCGGTGCCCGCGTAGATTACCTCGGGATCGGACGGTGCCACCGCGATGGCGCCGATGCTGTCGCTGGAACCCGGCAGCTTGCCGTCGGAGATGTTCTTCCAGCGCACTCCGTAGCTGGTGCTTTTCCAGATGCCGCCATCCACCGTGCCCATGTAGAACAGGTTCGGATTACCGGCAACGCCGCTTACGGCCACGACACGACCGCCGATGTAAGGCCCGACGCTGCGCCACTGCAGCGCGCCTGTCATCGGGCTTCCGGGCGTCCCGGTCGCCGATGCCACGGTACAAAGGACCAGTGTCGCGCCAAGCGTCAATCCAAGGAAACCTCGGGCAAATATCACGTGGGGAAAACGTTGCATCGGGTCAATCTCCTGCCGGTGCGCCGGGCTGCTGGCAGTCGCGAAGAGAGCGGACGTCGGCGCGATGATTGAAGGATCCCGCCGGCAGACCGGAAGATGCCGAGCGGCCTGCCATTGCCCCGCGAGCCACTCACGACCCTTCTGATGGGTCCGATGCCGCACGGTGTCGCCGGGAGTCAGCGATCATCATAGTGCGGGCAAGCGTCGCGCGCCACGAAGAACCGGGGCAGCTCCAGCCCCATCCGTGCGGGCCATTGG